>JAAUYY010000155.1 GCA_014804865.1 Desulfovibrio sp. | reverse complement strand
TTTCTTCGCCGGTCGTCTCTTTAAACATGGAGAGACTTTCCAGGGAGCCAACAAAAGGCTCGCGGAATTTTTGAGCGACGGAAAGCCGGTCTTCGCGTTCCAGGTCGACGAGCCGGGAAAATACCAGTATCGCGGACGCGCTGTCTCCTCGGGCGATCCCGAAATAGCGCTGGACAATAGCGGCGAAAAATATCCGGTATTCCCGCTGAAGCTCCAACAAGACTAAAGGATCTTCGCCTAGATACCCAATTCCGTTTTCATTTAGCCATCGACTATATGGCGGCGGAACTCAAATTCCGCTCGCCATGACGAATTCGACTCGCAAAGCCGATCGCGAAATTAAAAAAGGGAATTTGTCTCGCGGGGACGACTCCAAGCGAAATTCGCAACGGCGACGAAACGAATCGCTAAATTTCACTCCCGGCCTCGCGAGAGATCGATCGCGCGAGGCTGCCAAACTTTAAAAAAGCCTTTATTCCGGAGCTCGAACAAGAAGAATCGCGATGTCCATCACGTTCGTTCGCGTGGGCCCGGTAATCAAGAGTTCCCCGGCTTTAGCCAAAGCGTTATAGCTATCGTTATCGCGCAGAAAAGCGATAGCGTCTCGCCGCGAGCCTATGCGCGCCAACGAATCGGCAAGGGCGAAGCCGCCTGTCGCGTCGGTCGGGCCATCCGTTCCGTCTGTGCCGGCGAAGAGGGCCGCGATGCCGTCGCTATCCGAAAGTTCAATAATCGCGGCGAGCGCCATTTCCTGATTTCTGCCGCCCTTGCCAGCGCCCACTACGCGCGCGGTTGTCTCGCCTCCGGCAAGGACGCACACTCCCTGATCGCCCCGAGCGAGATTCTTCCTTTGAAGTTTGGCGATCTCGACTAGCTCTACCGCGACTTCTCGCGCTTCCCCTGTTATCGGCTCGTTTATTATTTCCGTTTTATATCCCAATTCGCGGGCCTGCGCCGCGCCCGCGCGCAGGGCCTGAATATTGCTGGCGACTATAATGTTCGAAGTTTTCTCGAACGCCGGATCTCCGGGTTTAGGCGTCTCGGGAATTTTGCCATTGGCGCCTTCCTTGAGAATATTAAGAGCGGCGGCTGGGAATTTGTCTAGCAAATGATATTTTTCAAGAATAAACAGGCAGTCTTCGAATGTGGACGGATCAGGAGAGGTCGGCCCCGAAGCTATCGTCGCCAGATCGTCGCCGACGACATCCGAAACTATTATCGATAGAACCTGACTTCGCGCGACCGCCGCCAGACGACCGCCGCTTATTGAGGACAGATGCTTGCGAATCGCGTTCAACTCGTTGATATTCGCGCCGCTTCCCAGCAAGAGCGCCGTAGCTTCCCTGAGCTCGGCCAAAGTCAGCCCCGGCATAGGCAGAGATAAAAGCGAACTCGCTCCTCCGGTAAACAGACAAATTAAAAGATCCTGATCGCCAGCTTCTTCAGCGATGGCGAGACAAGCCCGCGCTCCCCTCTCGCCCGCCGCGTCGGGCGTAGGATGAGACGCTTCCAAACATTTTATTTTATTTAGCGGCGATTGATGACCGTATTTTACGACTATGACGCCCTTTTCGATTCGGTCGCCCAGCAAGCTCTCCAGGGCTTTCGCCATGGGCGCCGCCCCTTTGCCGCCGCCGCAAACGAATATTTTGCGATTTGCCAATGGGTATTCCTTCCCGTCGACCTTGAGAATGTCTCCGTCAAGCGTTAAATGGGAAAGCAAAGCCTCGTCTGGCGCCACCGCGGCTATGGCCGCGTCAAAAATTTCTCTCAATTCCTCTCTCGCGTCCCGTTTCATAAAATGGCCCTCATAATTTATTAGTACGGCCTGACGCCGCTCCTTTTTGTTATTGCCAGTCTAAACCGAATCGTCGCGATCCGCCATAACGCGCTAAATAAAAATCGTTTATATTTCGAGGAATGATTTTAGAATATACTCTTTTCTTATGACACATTCGCCAGCGACGCCGCCGGTAGCGACTTTCCGGTCGTCTTGACAGATCTCGCCAATTTCCTAATAGTATCAGATAAACTTCGATTCGGGTTCGTCCGGCGTCTATTTGATCAATAATTTTATGATGGATATAAAAAATGTTCGAATCGCGCAGAGATTTTATAAAAGGATGCGTTATGACCGCTACGCTCGCAGGATTTGGCTCCGCGGAAATTATAAACGCCCAAGCCGAGGGTCTTTTTCCAAAGCACCCCCCTTTGGGAGAGGGAAAAGGCGTTTTCCCCGGGCGCGTCGTCTGGATTCACGAACCGGGCGTTGTCTCCTGGGACGGCATGGATTATTGGTGGAAACCCGACAATTATAAAGGCGACGCGCTTCTCGCCATGACGCGCGCGGGGATAAGCGATTTAACTGGCGCGCCTACCGCGGCCGAAGCCTGGAAGGCGCTGTTTGAATACAAAAACAAACGGGACGGAGAGAGCGGAGGCTATCGTCCCGGACAGAAAATCGCCATAAAGGTCAATATGAACGGCGCCGGCGAATATAACGACGATCCGCATGGCAATATCTCTTCCGCATATGGCAACGCCTCGGTTTTGAAGGCTCTCTTGCTCTCGCTGGTTCAAGACGGAGGCGTCGAGCCGCGGGACATTACTATCTTCGATACCTGCAGGATATTTCCCGATTACATGCGGGCAATGTGTTCGGAGGGCGAGCTCGCGGGGACGAATTTCCGCTATCGCGATCCGGGAGGGCCAAACGACGCGGTCGCGGACAAAGACGCTCCAATCGAGTGGAGAGGCGATATCAGCGGCGAAAAAACATACTTTCCCAAATGCTTGACCGAAGCCAAATATCTAATCAATCTCGGGAATCTCAAAGGACATAGCTGGGGGCTAACTCTCGGCGCGAAAAATCACTTCGGCAGTTTCGTAAACTACGACCGTCGCCGGACTCCGCAAGCCGCCGGACTTCATGACAATATTATCAATGGCATGACAAACGAGTATTCCGTCCTGACCGATTTGATCGCCAGACGCGAAATAAACGGCAAGACAATTCTCTATATGCTGGACGCCGTTATTACGGCGCCCTCGGAAACGGGCTCGATAACCCCGGCCAAAAGTCGCTGGCAGATGTCTCCTTTCAACAATCAATTCCCCTGCAGTCTCTTCTTCTCCCAGGATCCTATCGCTCTGGATTCAGTCGGAGCGGATTTCCTTACCAACGAACCTAATATGCTCAAGCGCAACAGCGTCCTTGGGCATAAGACCGCGATGGAAAATTATTTGCACGAAGGCGCGCTCCTCAAAACTCCGCCATCCGGGACGTATTATACAGACGGACATGGCGTCAATCCGGGGAGTCTCGGCGTTCACGAGCATTGGAACAACGCGAGCGAGAAACAGTACTCCAAAAACAGGGGAGAAAAGAACGGGATCGAGCTTGTTTATAAAAAAATATAGAAGAGCGAAGCCCAGTCTTTAACTCGAGTTCCGACCCAATCTTATTGACGCGTGTTGATTAAATCTCGCGGCTCGCGATTCCGTTGACGCGATTAATTTCGCCGATACAAGGGATTCAGATCGCCTCAATCGTCTTGTTGACTATCTCCGAGATAATTTCAGCTCGCGCGGCCGTCAGCTCTCCATATAGCGGAAGACAAAGAACGCGTTTCGCGACATCCTCCGCGATCGGGCATCTCTGGCCTTCAGGATTTAGATACGGAACTTCTGTCAAGGCGGGATAGAAATAACGACGCGGGAAAATCTTTCGTTCGCGCAAGGCGTTAATAACCTTCAAAGTCGCGCTCTCGGATTCAAAAATTACTGGAAAATATCCATAATTTGATTCGAAGCCCGCCGGAGTTACGGGAAAGCGCAGTCTATCGCGACGCAATAAAGCGTTGTAAATTTCGGTCAGTTTCTTTCTGGCCTTTAGATGTCTTTTATACTGCCTCAGCACCGCGAGCCCCGCGCTCGCGTGAAATTCGGACATTTTGGCGTTGATCCCCACGCTTATGTAATCTTCGTTTATATGACCAAACGCTCTCGACAGACATAGGCGCTTTCGCCCTTCCGGCGTATGGCTGACGACAAAACCGCCTTCCACGCTGTGCATGACCTTGGTCGCGTGCAAACTGCAGACTGCGAAATCTCCAAAATCAAGCAAGGGGCGTCCATTAATGGACGCTCCAAAGGCTTGCGCCGCGTCATAGACAAGGGGAATGTCGCCGCAAATTTCGCGAAGCCTCGCGTCGTCGCATGGATGTCCGTAAATATTAACGGGAATTACCGCCGCCGTATCGTCTTTGAGTTTTTCGGCGACCGAATCGGGGGAAACGCATAGAGTCTCCGGATCTATATCCGCGAAATCTACTCGACATCCCACCCAGAGCGGCGCCGTAACGGTCGCGACATAGGTGAACGGGGACGTAACGATTCTCTTTCCGGCAGCCTCCGCCGCGTGAACAGCTATTTCAAGCCCAAGAGTGCCATTGGCGCAAAGCGTTACTTCTCCGTCGAGTCCCAAAAAAGTCTTCAGTCGCCCTTCAAACTCGACGCATTTGGGGCCATTGTTAGTCAGCGCGCAACTATCGAGAACTTCGTCGATAAGACTCCGCAACTCTTCCCTCTCTGGCAGGATGCTGCGAACAACGTTAATTCTATCGGTCATTGAAATCCTCAAAGATATAAAAAGCGACAGGGCGAGTCGGCTTTGCCGATTCGCTTCCGGAACTTATTTTATAGGGCAAAAATTTTACGAAAATTCTAATCGCTCGAAAAATATAACGAACTTCTCCTGAAATTCTCCCTGGCGACGAATCGACTTTCCCTTTTCCCAGTTTAGCGGGATCCCTTGCGGAAACTTGCCATAACGAGCGGTAATTTTCATTTCAAGTTCTAAAAAAACGCGATGACGCAAATATAAACTTTTCAATATGAAATTTATTGTTTATCTCTAAAATGACTAAAATAAAAGCTCCTGTAAAGAGTCGCTTCTCCGTTTAGCATACGATACGAGAGGAGGTATTGGGGGGCGATGTCGATGGAGAGCGGAAAAACGAGGGGGCAATAGGTCAGCTTTTTAAATGACGACTGTTCCTATCTTGCTTACTGTTCCTCTCTTAAAAAATGGCGACGGCGCCTTTTATTCCAAATCGCGCTTGGATTTTCCCGCGTCGAAGCGATTTCTCTCACCC
>JAAUYY010000154.1 GCA_014804865.1 Desulfovibrio sp. | reverse complement strand
TTGTAACCTGCGGCCAATTATAGGGCCGCATATGATATCGCCCAGTCAGGCGGCGCTTATCAAGTTTGTCGTAGTCGTCGCCCTGCTTCTTTTCGCGCAGACCCTGGTCGGCGGCGCCGTGGCGCATTACAGGGCAGATCCCGGGAATTTCTACGGCTTTGACTTAAGCGAGATACTCCCAAGCTCCCTCGTCCGCACATGGCATTTGCAACTCATGATCTTCTGGCTGGCTACTGGCTTCGCGATCGGCGGTCTATTCCTTTCCCGCATACTGGGCGGCAAGGAGTATAAAAGCGAAAAATGCCTGACCAATCTTTTCTTCTGCGCTCTCGTCGTCGTCTCCTTTGGCAGTCTGCTCTGCGAGTGGGGCGGCGAGCTCAATTTCTGGCCAAATCTCACTTTCTGGCTAGGCAGTCAGGGATGGGAGTATCTCGAGCTTGGCCGTATCTGGCAATACCTATTAATTATCGGTCTCTTGTTATGGTTCGCCATTGTTTTCAGGAACGCTTGGCCGGCGCTTGAAAATCCCTCGAGCAAGGGCTTGACTGTAATGTTTCTGATAGCGGCTTTCGGCATTCCATTTTTCTATCTGCCAGCTATCTTCTACAACGGACAGACGCATTATACGATCGTCGACACCTGGCGTTTCTGGATCATTCATCTCTGGGTGGAGGGCTTCTTCGAGCTCTTCGCCACGGCTATGGTCGCCATGATCTTTATCGAGCTAGGCTTTGTCAGCAAAAAGGTTGGTCTGCGGCTCATCTTTCTCGATGGCATCCTGATTCTGATGGGCGGAATTATCGGCACTGGTCATCACTGGTATTTTTCCGGCATGACTACCTTTAATCTGTCTCTTTCGGGATGTTTCTCGGCGCTCGAGATTGTGCCCCTCGTTATCCTCTGCATGGAGGCTGGAGGCTTTATCCGCGCTGCTGAAAACGCGCGGGTTCAGACTTTGGCCAATAAGTTCCGTATGCCCCTTCGCTTCATCATGGCCGTCGGCTTCTGGAACTTCGTCGGAGCCGGCGTTTTGGGATTCCTGATCAATCTGCCTATAGTCAGCTATTTCGAGACTGGCACCTATCTGACGCCAAACCACGGGCACGCGGCCATGTTCGGCGTTTTTGGCATGCTCGCTCTGGCGCTCTGCGCCATGGTTCTTCGTCAGGCGAATACCGACGAAAGCTGGAAAGATATAGAAAAGTATGTGAAGGTTTCCTGGTGGGGCTTTAACGTTGGTCTTGGTCTGATGATAATCTTAAGCATCATGCCCCAGGGCTTCATTCAGCTTGCCGACGTGGCGCAAAACGGCTATTGGCATGGCCGCTCGCTTCAGTTTACCCAGGATTCGATAATGTCCTTCCTTGGCTGGCTTCGCATGATAGGCGACGTGATCTTTATCGTATTCGGCGCCTTGCCCTTCCTAATCGCGGCCTGCAAGACCTGGAAGGCCTATTATGGCCAAAAGAAGACAGCCGAATCCAACGCTGAAGGCGCGACGCCGCAACCTCAAAATTAACTCAAAAACGCGGGGCGCCCGTGTCCCGCGCTAGTTTACTTAAATGCCCTCGCTAAACGGGGGCATTTTCTTTATCAAGATTATTCGCGAACCATCTCCTCGCGTTCGCGCCATATAAATTTCAACAATTTCCGCGCGATTGGGCGATGGCGGCGTTAACTCTGGGGCCGATAAGGACTCTGGCAGGATCCGGAGACTCGCTCAAAACGCGAAGGCGAGGAGACCGCCGCTATTTGCGAGCCGAAGCGTCGGCTGGAGCCGCGGTTATCTTGAAGGTTTTTTTCGTTATTGGCGTGTATTGTGCGCCCGCGCAACTGCTTTTTGTAACGAAGCCGATCTCTACTTCGCATTCGTAATCGCCGGGGGCGGAGAAAATTATATCGGTAACGGGGTAACCGGTCTCCGCGCTAATTTCGGCGCCCGACGGTTTTGTCGGACAATCAATGCTGATCCGGTAAAAGGAAGAGGATGGCAACTCCGTATTCGTCGATATTTCGAGTTCGACTTTCTCGCCTACAACGCATGATTCTTGAATTAAAACGCTAGTTTGATCCGACGATATTGCGGACGAGGCGGAGATATGCCATAATGAAAGCGCTAGCGCTCCGAGTCCAATTTTCTTTAACATATTTTCCTCTCCCGAGTTTCTCCATGAGTCGGGAAAACGACAATAGGAAAGGTCAGGATAACTTCGATTCGCCGATCGGTAAAGACGACGAATCTATAGCGGTCGCTCGCGGCCTGCGCGATTTCTTTCTGGCTAAAAATCGTCGCGAGCTGGATGAAGCATTGACGCTTCTCGAATACGGAGCCGAGGCGAACGCGGAGCTTGAGTACGAGTTCAATCGTTTGTTTGTCGGTCCCGCGTCTCCCGCCGCTCCGCCCTGGGCGTCGGTTTATCTTGAAAAGGAGCCCAGATTAATGGGCGAGTCGACGCTTTTTGTTCGTCGTCTATGCTCGGCGTTAGGTCTTTCCGCGCCAGCCGGCTATCCGGAGGACTGGGCGCCATTCGAGCTTGAATTATGGCTCATTCTGCGCGCGCTTCGCGAAGAGCGAGCCGACGAGCGGCTAACTGCTATGAGCGAAGATTTAATTAAGCATCTTGACGCGTGGATTCCCATATTTTCCGGACGCGCCCGCTCGGCCAGCGACAATAAGTCCATAAATTTTGTAATAACAAAGCTCGAGGAATGGCTTGTCAAGGCAAAGGAGTAAGATATGGATATAAAAAAACTTTCAAGGCGAGGTTTTTTGAAGGGCCTCGCCGCGACTGGGGCGGCTGTTTCCCTGCCGCCGCTTTTCGCGAGCCGCGCGACCGCCGCTGGAAAAGCGTTTGATCCCGCCGCTTTCGAGGTGTTTCAAAACGCTTGTCCGCGCAACTGCTATGACACTTGCGCGATCCGCAGTTATGTGAGGGACGGGATCCTGAAATTTGTCGAGGGAGCGCCCCAATCGACCTTTACCAAAGGGTCGCTATGCGTGAAGGGCTACGAATATCCCAGGCGCGTATATAGCCCGGATCGGATAAAATATCCAATGATTCAGGACGGGCGAGGATCCGGCAACTGGCGCAGGATAAGCTGGGACGAAGCCATGGACAGGATCCCGGACAAGATCCTCGATAGCAAAAAGCGCGACGGATCCCTGCTCGGGCTAGGCTTAACCAAATATTCCGGCAACTTTGGTATAACCAATTACAGCGTCGAAGGCATGATGTCTTCGCTGGGCTACACGACGCGTTTTGTGGGGACGCCTTGTTGGCCGGCCGGAATTGACGCGCAGAATTACGACATGGGTGATATGTGGTGCAACGATCCCGAAGACCTCGTAAAGGCGCGCTATATAATTTTGTTCGGAGCCAATCCCGCCTGGTGCTCGATGCATACGGTTAAGTTCCTGTACGAAGCCCAAAGGCGCGGCGCGAAATTGGTTGTCGTCGATCCGCTCTTTACGCAGACCGCGGCGAAGGCCGACGTTTACTGGCGGCCAAATCCGGGATCCGACGGAGCTTTGGCGCTGGGAATGTGTCGGCATTTGCTGGATAAAAATCTTGTTAACGAAGAATTTGTCCGCGAATATTCGCACGGCTACGACGAATTTGAAAATTATCTTAAAAATAACGTTACGGTCGAATGGGCGGCGGAAATTAGCGGCATACCGGCAGAGCAGATAAGACAGGTGACGGAAGAGTTCGCCGCGTCGACTCCCGCGACGGTCTGGATAGGATACGGTCTCCAGCGGCATACCAACGGCGGCGCCATGGTTCGCTCGATAGACGCTTTCGCCGCGATGAGCGGAAATATCGGTCTCGAAGGCGGAGGAGCGCGTTATGGGCAACTGCAGACGTGGGGATTTAGTTATTACGGCATGATCCAGAAGCAGCCGCCAGGATCGGTCGGATTTCGCGGAACGGGCGGCCCGAAAGGCGAATTTGATTTTCAGCTTGAAGGTTCTTCGGAATATGGGGATCGCTCGGTCAATATCAATAAGACCGCGCAAGAAATTCTCGACACGAAAGATCCGGAAATCAAAATGCTCTGGGTCGCGTGCAAAAATCCCTTCGCGCAGGATTTTGATCGCAACAAGATGGAAAAGGCGTTCAAAAAGCTCGAGCTGATCGTTACCGTCGACCAATTCTTTAATGAGACGGTTCAGCATTCCGACATTGCGTTGCCCGTTACTACGCTATTCGAAGAATGGACAGTGAACGTTTCTTACTGGCATTACTGGCTAGCCTTGAACGAGCAGGCGATCAAGCCGATGCACGAGGCAAAGTCGGATATTGAAATCGCTTGCGCTCTCTCGCGCGCGATGAACGCGAAGGAAAAGGGATCTTGCACTTTCCCCGAGGAAGCCGACGTCAAGGAGTGGACGATAAAGGAATTTAATAAGGGAATTTACGATTATTTCGGCATTTCGGGATGGGAGGAGTTGCGAAACGGGCCTGTCAAGGCGAAGCTGAAATCGAGCGCGGCGTGGCCGGATCGCAAGTTCAAGACTCCTTCGGGAAAATACGAGTTTAAATCTGAACTTTGCGAGAAGAACGGCTTTAACGCTCTCCCCGTTTATGTGCCTCCGCGCGAGCCAACCGCGCCCTTCAGGTTATACACGACGCATATTCAGTACGGATTGCATTCGCAATTTGTCAATCTCGACTGGATGCGACCGTTTTATTCGGAGCCTTTCGTATTCATTCATCCGGCGACGGCGAAGGAAAAGGGAATAGAGGAGGGAGATCGGACGATTGTTTCAAATTCGATAGGCGAAGTAGAGGTTCGCGCCAAATTAAGCGACAATGTGGCCCGCGATATGCTTGTCATGTACGAGGCCTGGTTCCCGTATCTGAAATATAATGTGCAGAATGTCGTGGACGACTGTCGTTCGGACATGGGAGCAATGAAGACAGGCGCGCCCGGGGCCGCCATTCTCGATCAATTCGTAGATATTCGAAAGGTTGGCTAATAATGAGATACGCCTTTTTGCTTGATATATCGAAATGTATAGGATGTCGCGGTTGCGCCATGGCCTGCAAGAATTTTTACAATCTGGAGCCGGAAATGATCTGGCGACAGGTCTATCCTCTGGCCGAATCGATTTATCCCCATACCGGTCGCGCTTTTCTGTCATTAAGTTGCAATCACTGCGTAAATCCCGTTTGCGTAACAGCCTGTCCAACGTCGTCTTATACTCAAAGGGAAGACGGGATCGTGGTTCATAATATGGAGACCTGTATCGGTTGTCAGAATTGCGTCCGCTCTTGCCCTTACGGGGCGCCGCGATACAGCGCGACTTTGGGAAAAGTTCAAAAATGCGGTATGTGCTGGGAAAGACTGGACGCCGGGTTGCAACCGGCCTGCGTACTCGGATGCGTAACGGGCGCTCTACAGATCATCAATCTTGACGATTATGTCGCCGCTGGGCTTGTCCAGTATCCGGCTGGTTATCCGGTTATGAAAAAAATCAATCCTTCGACGCGTTTCATCCTTCCCAGGGAACCGGAAATGTACGGAGTCAAGCCATGAGTTTCGAATTTCCTCTCGTCTTTTTTACAGTATTGACCCAGCTCGCGGCGGGGCTCGCGATTTACCTTTGCTGGCAAATGTGGATAAAGCCGGATCTGGACGAAAATAAAGCGTGGAAACAAGCGTGGCTGTGGACTGCGGGAGTGTCGGTCGTAGGGCTAATCGCTTCCCTCTGTCATCTTGGGCAGCCTTTTTCAGCGTATAGGGCGCTTTCTAATCTCTCCGCGTCCTCTCTTTCGTGGGAAGTTCTCGCCTTTTGCTGTTTTACCGCGCTCGCATTTCTGTGCTATTTTTGGCGATCGCGGGCGCTCGCTCTTTTGACCGCGCTCTTCGGAGCTTTGGGACTTGTTACGC
>JAAUYY010000153.1 GCA_014804865.1 Desulfovibrio sp. | reverse complement strand
GTTCGCGTCCCGCCGTTTACGCCCAGTCCCTTTCCCTGCTCGGGCCGGGAACTCTCGCTATTCACGGCGTTCGTCTTTCCAGGGACGACATCGCGCTGCTCGGAAAGACCGGAACGGCGCTCTGCCTTTGCCCCCGCTCCAACGCGTCGATCGGAGTAGGCCAGGCGCCCATCGACGCCTTGCTGGAAAGCGACGTCCTGCTCTGTCTGGGAACGGACGGCCTTACCTCCTGTCCTGATCTGGAGGTCAGAAACGAGATAAAGTATCTGCGCCATGAGCGCGATCTCCCCCTGGCCGCCCTGCTCCGGATGGCTACGGCGAACGGAGCGACCGCGCTAGGCTTCGACTATGGCCAATTCGCGCTCCGCGTCGGCGCACCGGCCGCGTTTGCCTTGCTTGATAATGTGGATTAATATCCACTAACAAGGTCGCGCGGAAGAGCTCTCGCCCTTTGGCTGGCTTCCGGTCGAGAAATTGGAAAAACTTCGATAAAAGATAATTTTACTAAACGACTAGCTAAATGGACTGGGAAAACGCGCTCGACGGCGACATAGCCGCGATTATTCTTGACGGCCTGCCAATGGGCGCGCTGTTTTGCGATCGAAACGGCATAGTCCGTTTCGTCAACTCATCTTACGCGCAACTACTTGAGAAAAATCCCGAAGAGATCATAGGCTACCCCATTACCAAATCCATCCCCGATTCTCGGGCGCAAGAAGTCATGCGTAACGGCGTCGCAGAGCTGGGCGATTTATGTCGGCTGGCTCCCTCCAGCTCCCGCGTCGTCATTGTAAACAGATTGCCCGTTCGCGATAAGAGCGGCGCGGTCTGCGGGATGATTTCCCAGGCTCTTTTCAATAATCCCGAAGAATTGCGGCGTCTGTCGGCCAAAATCGACCAGCTTGGCCGCAAGCTGTCCCAATATAAAAAGCGCTTTCAGGCGAGCGCCGCTCCGCAGCACACCTTCGCGAGCATAATAGGCGACAGCCCCGTGATGCGAGCGACTAAACGGCAGGCCGCGAGTTACGCCCGCCTCGACGAGCCAGTGCTTATCCTCGGCGCGACCGGCGCCGGCAAGGAGCTTTTCGCGCACGCCATCCACGCGGAGAGTCCCAGGGCGTCCGGGCCGCTGGTCTGCATCAATTGCGCGGCCGTGCCCCGCGATTTGTTTGAATCGGAGCTTTTCGGCTACGCCAGGGGAGCTTTTTCCGGAGCGCGTCAGGAAGGGAAAATGGGTCAAATCGAACTCGCGGACAATGGCACGCTATTTCTGGACGAGATTGGCGAAATGCCGCCGGAGATTCAGGTCAAACTCCTGCGCGTGCTCGAGAGCCGGACTGTGGTAAAGCTGGGATCTTCGGAGCCGCGAGCCGTGAATTTCCGGCTGATCGCGGCGACGAACCGCGATATCGCCGCCATGCTGAAAAACGGCGCGTTTCGCGAAGATCTTTTCTACCGCATAAACGCCTTTACCCTTGAGATTCCTCCCCTCCGCGAGCGTTCGACCGACATTCTCGCAATAGCCAGGCACACGCTCGACAGGCTGGGCCTCGAGTCTGTCGCCTTCGCGCCGGAAACGGAAAGGGCCATGCTGAATTTCGAATGGCCCGGGAACGCCAGGCAGTTGCGCAACGCCGTCGCCCGCGCGGCCACAATGCGCGAGGGAGATCTTATTCGCGTAGCCGATTTCCCGCCCGAGACATTGCCATCGATGACAGCCGAAAAGACCGAGCCAGCCGCCGAATTGTCCGGAGTCGTCGCCTCCGCCGAAGCGCGTTTCATTCAGTCGGCCCTCGATGCCAATCGGGGCAATGTCGCGGCCACCGCCCGCGCCCTGAAAATCTCCCGCGCGACGCTTTATGAAAAAATAAGAAAACTGGGACTGGATATCGGGCGGAAGAAGAGTTAGACCGCGCCGCTCTCGTCGCGCGACGACTCGCGATCCCGCCGAAAACGACTTCCGCGTCTTTTTTTGGAGCGAATTTTGAGGATCTAAAATTCGCTCATTTTTATTTCCAACAGGCGCTAATTTTTTGAGGGATAATCCGGCCTTATGCCCTTATAATATACGCCTCAGCGATCGCTCCGTAATAAGCGGTGTGGTAATCGCCGTTTAATACCGACGTATAAGGATTCCTGCCTTCTGGGTGATACCCCTTGCGCAATTCGGGCGGAACCGCGTTCTTGTCCTGATGCTGGCGGTAAATCGTCCGGCATTCGAGGGTCAAGGGAAATTCGAGAAGACCCGGAGCCGCGACGCGCCCGGATTTAACCGGATGAAGTCCAAGGGCGGATATTTTGTCCATGTCCCTCCCCGACCTGGAACCCGCTACGCTCAATACGCGCTTGTCGTAATCGCCGATCGGAACGTTGATCGTAAATTCTGGAATTTCTTCGAGACATTCATGGGTGTATCGATGCGTACGGACAAAAACGGTAAATATGGGCAGGCCCCATTCGATGCCCAGCATACCCCACGCGATTGTCATCGTGTTGATCCGCTCGCGGCTAATTGTCGTCATGAGAATGCCGCTATTAAGCGAAGTCAAAATATGCCCCGCGTATTCAAACGGATTAATTTTTTCTTTTCTCATTGTTCTCGTCCCATATTTTTTAAGTCAAATCGCGCTTGCGACGCGCCGCGAAGAGGCTAATTCCCAATTTCGCGGGCGCGATTGGCGGCCAAAGGCCGGAATTTCTAAATTAAAATTCGTCCGCGGTTCCGCCCGCGCCGGACGCGGTTTATCCGTCTCCCAGGCGAAACATTAAAATTTTTGTCGCTATCTATTGTCATCGCGCGCGCTCCGTCCTAAATTTAGGCGTGGCGCCATTCTTGCTTTTGTACCATTTAGCATAAAAATATACAAGGCATTAACCTTAGGCTCTGGAGCGCGATATGACAGACGAGCGAGAGGACAAACGCGGCTCGACGCGAGGCCGACCCAGAGAATTTGACAGGGAGAAAGCCCTTCGCTCTGCTCTGAAACTGTTCTGGGAACAAGGCTATATGCAGACGACCATGCTCCAGCTCTGCGACACGATGGGCATAAAGTCGCCCAGTCTCTATTGCGCTTTTGGCAGCAAATCGGGACTATTCATCGAAGCGCTTAAATACTACAGGGCCGAGTTCTGGACGCCGCTTTTTGAGCGTTACTTGCGCGAGGATAATTTGTATGAAGCGACAAAAAATCTTCTGGAATCTACCGCGAAAATTCTGCTAATGCCCGACGCGCCCTGCGGCTGTCTCACCGTCTTTTCGGCGCTCACTCTTCCCGCCAACGAAAGCGAGATCCTCAAGGTAATCTCGGAGATGCGCGCGGAGACTAAAAGAGTCTTCAGAGAGCGACTGAAGATTGCAGCCAAAGCCGGAGAAATCCCCGAGGACTGCGATATTCCGGCGCATACCGGCGCTTTGACCAACTTCTTCGAGGGACTAACCCTGCAAGCGCGCGATCAGGATATCTGCCTCTCCGAATTGCTCGCCATCGCTAAAATGGGCTTAAAGCTATTGCCGAAAAGAAAAGAGGGGTAAGAAACAAAATCTCGCGCGCCTATCCGCGAAGGCGGAAACTGGGCGCCGAAATTTTAGCGTCCGCTACCCCCTACCCTCACCGAAACAGTGTTAGCTCGTCTTCCAACATCGCTAAAAATTGATCGGCGCTCGCCCTGTCGCCAAAGACGACGGTCTCGCCCTTAAATTTCTCCAGTTCCCGCAAGATCCCCGGCAACCGATCCCGCTTAAAATTTATTATCCATTGACGGAACTCCGGATCAAATTCGGTCTCGATCCAGGGCATATCCGGTCGCTTTTTGCCAATTCTGCCCGCTACTCCCTCGAGACAGTCTTCTGTAGGCAAATCGAAGAGAAAAACGGCGTCGCTCCGAGCAAGCCGCGTCGGCAATGTCCGATAAAAATTGCCATCGATGATCCATTCGTCGCGAGCTAATATTTCCGCGAGCGCGCGATCGAATTCTTCGCGACTGACCGTCGTTCGATCGGCCTTATGCCAGACAAGGTCCAGATAATACAATGGCAAACGCAGGAGAGGGGCGAGTCTCGACGCGAAATAACTCTTGCCGGATCCCGAGCAACCGACGACGAGTATTCTTTTAATTTTCAGAGCGTTGATCATAAGCGAGCCTCGCGTTTGGCGCATTGAAATTTTCGCGCGTTTTGAGGCCTCGCCTGGCGCGGGGAAATTTCGGCTGCCTTTCTTGTTCCCATACGATATTTAAAGTAAAATTTTTGTCGCAAATCGATAGGAACGCGCAATATGAGCAAAAAATTTTTCTCCCGGAATCTTCGCCTCCCTTTCGCGGATTCATTTCGCCTCTCGTCGTCTTCCGTCGACGAGATCGCGCGTCATTTTCGGCGAAAATCAAGCGGAAAACGCTGGAAAATAATATCGCTGTTTTCAGGTTGCGGCGGTATGGATCTCGGCTTTTTGGGCGGCTTTACTTTTCTGGACAAGTATTTCGCCGAGTATCCCTTCGACATTATTTGGGCCAACGAACTCAATCCATCCGCCTGCGCGACTTACAAAATGAATCTTGGCGATCATATTGTCAACGACGATATCGCGAACGCTATCGCGTCGATGCCAAAAGAAGCGAACGCGATTATCGGCGGCTTTCCTTGCCAGGATATCTCAATAAACGGAAAAATGCTCGGCATTAACGGCGCGCGGAGCGGACTCTATTCCTACATGGTCGAAGCCGTAAAAAGAGTGTCTCCCGAAATTTTCGTCGCCGAAAACGTCGGAGGCTTACTGCTAAAACAGAATTCGTATTCGTTAAATAAAATCCTCGATGATTTCGGGGCGCTTGGATATAAAACGAATTTTCAGCTATATAAAGCCGAGCTGTACGGCGTTCCCCAAACGAGAGAGCGCGTTTTTATAGTTGGAGTCAAAAAGGGCTTGCCCGAATTTATCCCGCCTACCCCGGCTCATTCTACGCCCATAAGCGCCAAAAAAGCCTTGGCCGATCTGGAAGACCGCGAAAAAGACAAAAAGATAGCCCATATATGGAGCATGGCTAAAGCGAGCAAAGAGCAAGGCAATCGTCGTCTAATAGCCGATCGCCCCGGTTACACTATACGGGCGGAATGTCATGGGAATATCCAGTTTCACTACTCGCTTCCGCGCAGAATATCGATGCGCGAAGCCGCGAGGTTGCAATCCTTCCCCGATTCGTTTGTTTTTCCCGGCGGTTTGAGAGAAACGGAGCGACAGATAGGAAACGCCGTCCCGCCGGTCTTGGCCTGGAATATCGCGCGATCGGTCATGAATGTGTTGGATAAAATATGAT
>JAAUYY010000152.1 GCA_014804865.1 Desulfovibrio sp. | reverse complement strand
CGCCCTTGCAAGACAGAATGCTGGGGAACAAGGATGGAGAAGAGATTTTTATAGACATAGCCTGCGAACCGGATATCGCGACTCTCGCAAAACTTTTTCCGGGTATCACCCCCGTCGAGGGCTCGGCTTTCGCGACCATGACGGAAAATGGGCGTTCGTATCGCTTTTACGCGCTCTCGTCGTCGGAGCCGAATCATCCGGAATTATCCCTTTTGCGAATCACGCCCAATTTGATCGCGGAGATGCCGGACAATATGCGCGAACAGTTGAGATTGTCCGGCCTCGGAGAGATCCGACCTTCGTCGGACGATCCCTACGCCGGGTTCGCCGACATTGAAAAAGGCTCGATTCGGATTTTGGGCGTTCCCGACGAAACAATCAGACACAACTATCTGCTCCCGATCAGGGCTTTGCGTTACGCGGCCAATTTCGATATTCCCATCGAGCCGAACACATGGATGGGAATCGTCCGTTCGTCGGTGCGCATACTCGATTACGTCCCAATGAACGATATTATTGACGAGTGGCGCAAAGTGGCGGCCGAATCCATGCATAGATTTGTTCGCTTGCTCTACGACTCCCATATCCTCCAGGGCTTGATCCCGGAGATAGCCGGGCTCGCTTGCGTTCCGCAACAAAACGACCGAGGCGAAGTCGAAAACGTCTTCGAGCATACGCTAAAGACGATGAAGCATTATCCCGAAGAGGGTATGCATTACGATTGGCTCGGCACGGTCGCCATGATGTTTCACGACGTGGGCAAACTCTTCACAGCCGATTATTTCGACGGTCGCTGGACTTTTTTCCAGCACCATCGCGTAGGCGCGAGAGTTACCAGAAAGATCCTTCGTCGCCTCCATTTCGATATGGCGGACACGGAGCTTATCTGCCAGCTTGTCGATGGGCATATGCGTTTGAATTTCATGCTGACCGACAGGGGTATCAGACGATTTAAGGCTCTGGGCGAAACGCGAAGACTGATCGCCATGGCCAGGGCGGACGTGCTCGCGAAGGACGACAGCCTTACGTCTTTCAACCACAATATGAAATATCTCGATCGGGCGGAAACGCCGGAGGAGATGCTTGAACCCTTGCTTAATGGCAATGAAATTATGGAAGTTACAGGAAAGTCTCCCGGGCCGCTCATCGGAGCCATGCGCGACGCTTTGCTCGCCGCGCAGAAAACTGGTCTCGTCGCCGATCGCCAGGGAGCCATAGAATTTGTCCGCAATTACGTTCCGCTCGAATAATTGGCTGATAAAACTGTCTTCATAGCTTCTAAAGCCGGATTTTATAATCCGGCGACCAGCGACGAGCGGCGAGAATGAGCCAAAAGCCGCGTTTTTTTGACGAATGATCTTCTCCATCACCGTTTGAAAAGCGGTAATGAAGAGATATTCTTAATGATGATACGGAAAACGGCGCAGGATGGACTCGGCGCGAAAAAGCTGTTCCAGCAAAATGACGCGCGCAAGCTCGTGGGGAAAAGTAAAAGCCGAGAGACTTACGAGCGTCGAGCAGGATTCAAGCAGGGAATCCGCCAGCCCGAAAGGGCCGCCTACGATAAAGGCGACTCTCCGCGGCTCCTTTTCGTCCAGGCGACGCAAAAAGTCCGCGAGTCCCCTGGAAGTAAATATCGAGCCTGTCTCGTGAAGTCCGATCAGGCGCTGTCCCGGCTCGATGACGCGCGAGATAAATTCCGCTTCGCGCGTCTTCCTGTCTCGGATAGACAAAGAGGAATCGCCGTCGCGAGTTTCAAGCAAGCGTATGTCGCGCCATTTTCGCAACATGGACAAATAATGGGCGGAGGCTTCCTTCCACCACGCCGTTTTCAGTTTGCCAACGCAGATTAAATCAATTCCTCGCGATTTCATGAGTTCGTCCGTATTCGCCAATTTTGAGGACGCCATCGCCATATTGAAGAAAGGTGGCGTCCTGATTTATCCCCCTGAAACTTTTCTCGCCCTGGGCTGCCGGGCCGACGCGACAGACGCCGTAGCCTTGATCGTCGAAATAAAAAGACGACCCGGCGCCAAGCCATTTCCATTGATCGCGAGCGATATGGAACAGATCGCGCTGGTCGGCGATATTTCCGGTTTTTCGCGCTCGACCCTCGAGCGCCTTTGGCCGGCGCCTCTCGCTATTTTGATTCCGGCTCTCGCTCATCTTGATTCACATTTAAAAAATGGTCAAAATATAGCGGCTGTTCGCGTCCCGGACTCGCGCCTGACGAGAACGCTCGCCAGAGAATGCGGCGCGCCCCTTGTCGCGACCAGCGCGAATTTTTCAGGCGATCCTCCCGCGTCCGTATTTTCTGAAATTGATCCCGAGTTTCTCGCCGTCGCGCGAGCCTCCGGAGCGGGTGTTTTGCGAGACGACGGAGAAAGAAAATACGACAAGCCCTCATCGATTATCGAATTTCTCGATCCTGTCGCGGTCAGAATTTTGCGCGAAGGCGCTATAAGTCGCGACGAGCTAGAGAAAAAAGGACTGCGCGTAATTTAATACTTTACCGCAAAAAGAGCGAATATGAAAAAAGAAATAAAATGTCCAAAATGCGGCGCGTCAATATGGGAATACGCCAATCCCAAACCGACCGTCGACTCGGTGATCTATCATCCCGATAAAGGCGTAGTCATCATCAAAAGAAAAAACATTCCGCATGGCTACGCCCTCCCCGGAGGATTTATCGATGAAGGCGAGCAAGCCGAAAACGCGGCGATTCGCGAGACTCTCGAAGAAACCGGACTCCGCGTTCGCCTGAAGGGACTGTTAGGCGTCTATTCCCGACCGGACAGGGATCCGCGAAGCCATACCATGAGCTCGGTTTACGTATGCGAAACGGACAACCCGGAGGAACTCAAGGCTGGAGACGACGCGGGAGAAGCCGCCTTTTATTCCCTGGATAAATTGCCGGAACCTATTGTTTTCGATCACGCGAAAATCATCGACGATTTTCGCGAATATCTGGCGGGCAAACGTACTCTGGCGCCTGTCCAGCCAACGTAAAAATGGGCTACTCCTCGCTCCAGACTTGCGTAGCGGATCTGCTCGCGACAGGACGCTTGCGAGTCATCGACGCGCCGCTGGATCCCGATCAGGAAATTCCGGCTGTCCAAAGGCGCGCTTTCGTCGTCGGAGCTCCGGCGCTCCTCTTCGCGAATCCGAAAGGCTGCTCTTTTCCCCTCCTGGCCAATCTCTTCGGAACAAGAGAAAGGGTTAATTACATTTTTAGAGACGCCCTGGATAATCTCAAATTTTTATTTCAAGCCAAGTCGGAACCGGCGAAAATATTTGGCTCGCCGCTCAAATTCTTAAAATCCATGCTTGGCGCTAGACATCTGCTTCCCCGGGAGGAGGGCGCCTGGGAAACGCGCGGTTCGGTTCCAGCGCTGGAGCGCGTTTGCGCCAAATCGGATCTGCCCCGACTCGTCTCCTGGCCGAAGGACGGTGGCGGATTCGCGACCTTGCCACTCGTATATAGCGAAAACTCGCGCGGCAAGGGAAATCTCGGCATGTATCGAGTCCAGCTCGATGGAAACGAATACGAAGCTGACGAAGCGGGACTCCACTATCAGATCCATCGCGGAATTGGCGCCCATCACGCCGAAGCGTTGGCCATAGGTCAAAGACTTCCCGTTCATATCTGCGTCGGCGGGCCGCCTGCCCTGTCCGTCGCGGCCGTCATGCCTCTCCCCGAAAATATAAGCGAAATTCTTTTCGCCGGTTATCTGGCGGGAGGAGGCGTAAGAATCGCTCGTAAGCCGCGATTTAATTTGCCTGTCTTCGCGGATTGCGATTTTACCATTGTCGGCTCTATAGGAACGAAGACGAAACCGGAAGGCCCATTCGGCGATCATCTGGGCTATTACAGCCTCAAACATGATTTCCCCGTCTTAAAAATCGACAAGATTTTTCATCGCAAGGACGCTATCTGGCCCTTTACAACAGTGGGCAGACCCCCGCAAGAAGACACTGTTTTCGGCGATCTGATTCACGAGCTTACGGCGCCCCTGGTCAACCAGGTTTTCGCGGGCATCCGCGAAGTTCGCGCGGTCGACGCGACCGGAGTCCACCCCCTCCTCCTCGCTATCGGCGAGGAAAGATACGCGCCCTATGAAAAAAAACCAAAGCCGCGGGAACTCCTCACTAGCGCGTTTCACCTGCTGGGCACGACGCAAACTTCGCTCGCGAAGTATCTGCTAATCGCAGGTCGCGCCGCTGGTCTGACCGTCTCCGACATACCGGGCTTTTTTCGCCATATCCTCGAACGGACGAATTTTTCGACCGATCTGCGCTCTATAACCGGCGCGACTTGCGATACTCTTGATTATTCGGGCTCGGCTCTCAACGAAGGCTCAAAATTGATTTGGGCGTGTCAATTTGAAAAACTGCGAGAACTGGGACGCGAGATCAAAGATTTGCCGTCCCTTCCGGCTGGTTACGGGAACCCCCGCGTCGTCGCGCCAGGCGTCCTCGCGATTGGCGCGCCGACTCATGCCGCTCCCCGGGGAAAACAGGACGAAGAGATCGAAAAAGACCTCCTCGTCAGGCTTGAAAAATGGCGGGAGCGCGATTCGTTTCCACTGGTTGTCGCAGTCGACGATCCCGACTTTTGCGCGCGATCCTTCGACAATTTTCTCTGGGTAACCTTTACCCGCTCTGATCCTGCCGTCGACGTTTACGGCGTCCGGTCGAGAACGGACGCGAAGCGCTGGCTTTGCGAAGCTCCGCTGCTTATCGACGCGAGAATGAAAGGCCATTTCGCGCCAATCCTCGAAGAAGATCCTCAAGTCGCAAAAAAAGTTGAAAGTCTGGCTAAAGCGGGCGCCCCGCTCGCGGGCTTATTTTAATGGCGAATAGCTTTGGAAAAAATACCTTCCCCTTCGCGAAGGCTTCGCGCGGCCAAACGTCCCCCGAAATTATGAAATCGCCTGACAGCTGGAAAATTTCAAGCGAGATCCGCTATAGAAGGAGATTGGCGTGAAAATTGGCATGCTTCAAGTCAACGTCAAAAATAATAATCCCGAATACAATCGCGAGCGTCTGATCTCGATGATCCGTTCCGCTCCCCCCATCGATATCTGTCTCGCTCCCAACGAAGCCCTGCTCGGCCCCGTTCCCAGAGAGATTTTAGCTTCGCCCAACTTTCGCTCCCGCCTGTCCGATAACCTCGCGAAACTGGCCGAAGCTCTTCGCGATCTCCCTCCATTAATCTGCGGCGTTCAGACTCGGGGCGCTTTGCTGATTAAAGACGGCATGATTCTGGATCTGCCGGACGTTTATTCATTCAATGGAATCTCCATCG
>JAAUYY010000151.1 GCA_014804865.1 Desulfovibrio sp. | reverse complement strand
TCCCCAGAATGACCTCGCTTGAATATTCCCTAGCCACAAAAAATAAAAAGCTAGACTTTTCGCTATTATTGCTTGAGCAAAGAATAGACGATACTCAGAGCGGCGACGATAACCGCGCCTTGCGTCGCGATCATTCCCGCCGTCCATTTCAACAACTCGTGTTTCGTATTGGCTATTTCTTTTTGAAAGTCGTTTTTCAACTCGAGTTTTACTGTCTCAATATCCTTGCGCAACGCTAATGCTGTTGTCTCAATATCCTTGCGTAAGGCTAATTTTGCGGATTCTATATCCCGTCTGGTCGCTAATTCGCGTTCCTCCGCGATTTTCGCGAACGCCTCCGCGTTGGCTTGCGCCATTGCCTCGGCTTGCTCTTGCGGGATTCCGCCTTGCTGTAACCGCTTGCTATAAGCGAGCGTATCAAACGCGATAATTGACATATACCCCGCCTTTTTCTTTTTTGCCGACAAAAGAAAGAATACCGCCGGTTATTCCGCAGTCTCTTTGAGTTCGTCCAGATAAACCGCCCCGATATTCATAAGGCGACGCCGTTGCTCGAGGTATTCCGCGTGATTATAGGATTCGCGTATTTGATCCTTGCCCTTGTGAGACATTGCCTTTTCGATAACGTCGCTATCGATTCCCCCTTCCTGTTTCTTTTCATTGGCGAGCGTCGAGAAAGTTCCCCTAAATCCATGCGAACAAATTTGATCTTTCCCATAGCCCATATAGCGCAAGGCGTTTTTTATCGCTACGGAGGATAGAGGACGCGATCGGGTATTGCGCCCTGGGAAAACTAATTCATTGGAGAAATTGAACGCACGCAACTGCCTGAATAAATCCAGTACTTGCGGAGCCAACGGGACAATATGCGGGATTCGGCATTTCATTCCTCCCCCGTCTTCGGGTCGCTTCCTTCTTGTCGCCGGAGTAGTCCAGAGAGCCTGATCAAAATCAATCTCGCTCCACCTTGCGTCGATGACTTCCGTGTAGCGCAATACCGTGTAAACCATTACGCGTATCGCGATTGTAGTTTGCGGATAACCCTGCTACGCCTCCGCGCTTTTCAGGAATAAACCCAGATCCCGAGGATTCGTAAAACAGGCGTGATGTTTTGTTTTCGCCGGTCGCAATAGTCTTCCAATGTCCCTGGCCGCGTCGTATTCGCAATAGCGCATTACTAGCGCGTATCGGCATACCTGATTCGCGGGCCTGGCCAGTTCATGCGCCGTATTCGCCTTATGCGATAGGCGATTCGTCATAACTTCGATCCTTTCGCGCTTACTACAGAGTGAAGCCCGTCGCCGTCGAAAAGTTTATAGGGTTTTCCCGTCGCCTTTGCTCCGCGCAATAGAGCGTCCGTCAATTTCCCAGGCATTATAAGGCCTCGATGTGGGTATTCGTTGAACGTATTTTTTTAAATCTCGCGTACCCACAAAAATACCGTCAAATTGTGGGTATGTCTATAGACTAACCTGTACTATCATAGACAACCGATACCCCTAAAAAGCAAAGTCCCGCGATGTTTTTTAGACTACGCGGGACGTGTATAAACTATAGATTGGCGCCGAGGGACAGAATCGAACTGCCGACACATGGATTTTCAGTCCATTGCTCTACCTATTGAGCTACCTCGGCTCTGAAAAGACTTTTTATACTTTTATCAAAAAATATGCAAGCGTTTATCTCTCGATTTTCCTACTCGTTCGGCGCGAAGCGATAGATACGGACTTCCATGGGTTGCGGATCGCCGTCCCGCATGGCCGATACGATATAGGCGTACTCCGTAAGCTCTTCGCCCTTTGGGCAAGGACCGACATAGTGGCTGGTTAAGGCGCCTTCGGGAATTTGACCGCTCCCGTCTTCTCGCCATGTTCCCCCGCCAAGAATTCTCTCCGCGTCTCCGTATTCGACGAGACGCACGATGTAGCTGTCTGTTCCCCGAGGAGGATTGGCGACAATAATTTCGGGCGAGATGCGCGAGCAACGGTGCACATCGCGAAAGTCGACGGTTACGGTCATCTTGTCTTCTTCTTCCGCTTCTTCCGAATCGAACATGGCGCAACCTTGCGCAAAAAGGAGCGCCGAAATAAACGCCAAGCCCGACGCTATGGAAATGCCGCGCATACCCGTTCTCCGTATCTTGCGAATAGATAAAACTCCAACCGACTGGCGCGACGCGATTTTTTTCGTCATTTGGAACCCCGCGCCGCCTTATTGCTAAATCATGTTTGTAAAGTTATAATTTAAATTCTGATAAAAAACAAGAGACTCGGAGGAGTCATGACCGTCCTGTCAAATAGCGTAAACGAATATCTGTCCCACGCGTCGTGGATAAGAAAAATGTTTGATCTGGGCGCCCAGCTAAAAAAAGAATACGGCGACGATCAGGTTTACGACTTCAGTCTGGGC
This sequence comes from Desulfovibrio sp., assembly GCA_014804865.1. The sequence goes on along the minus strand of JAAUYY010000151.1, from coordinate 5,317 downwards.
AATCCCGATTTGCCCGCGCCGAAGGAAGTGGGCGAAGCCTTGCGCGAGATCGCGGATCACGCCTCCGAGCCTTTCGCGTTCGGATATATGCCAAACGCCGGTCATCTCCATATCCGCGAAAAACTCGCCAGGCATCTTTCGGCCGAACAAGCGGTGAAACTCGATCCGGAGGACGTCGTTTTGACTTGCGGAGCGGCGGGCGGCCTAAACTCGCTTTTTAGGGCAATTCTCAATCCCGGAGACGAAGTCCTGACTTTCGCGCCCTATTTTGTGGAATATGGCTTTTATTGCGAAAATCATGGAGCGAAACTAAAGCCTGTGCCATCCTCGCCCAATACCTTCGCTCCCGATCTGGAGAACCTTGAAAAAGCGATTAACGAAAAAACCGCCGCTGTCTTAATTAATTCCCCGCATAATCCAACCGGCGCGATCTATTCCGCCTCCGATCTAAAATCGATCGCGCGTCTTCTGGAAAACAAGAGTCAACAATACGGGCGACCGATCTGGTTAATCGCGGACGAACCATACCGTTTTCTCGCTTTCGACGGCGCGGTCGTGCCTCCCGTTCTTCCTCTCTATCAATACGCGGTCGCTATCAGCTCCCTTTCGAAAAATATGTCCATGCCCGGAGAGCGCGTCGGATATATCGCCGTCTCGCCTAAAATGCGCGAAAAAAAAGAATTATTGGCTGGCTTATCATTGACCAATCGCATCCTGGGTTTTGTAAATCCTCCAGTAATCGGACAAAAAATACTCGATTACGCGCTCGGCTCCAGCGTCGATATTGACGTTTACGCGAGACGCAGAAAAATAATGGCCGACGTTCTCGACTCTGCCGGTTACGAATATAATTTGCCCATGGGCGCGTTCTACTTCTTCCCGAAAGCCCCTGGCGGCGACGACGTCGCGTTTACGCAAAAGTTGCTTGAGGAGCGTATTCTCGCGGTTCCCGGCTCCGGTTTCGGCTGTCCCGGTTACTTTCGCCTCGCGTTCTGCGTTGACGAAAAGGTCATTGAAAACGCGAGAGAAGGTTTCGCCAGAGCGCGAGCGACGTACAAATAAGCGCGGGAGACCGGAATGATTTGTCGCTTCATAACTCCGCTATTCCTGGCCGCGTTTTTGTTCGCGCCATTTAACGCGCTGGCGGAAATAAACTATCTTTCTACAGAGCAAGCTCGACGACTTCCGCGCATAAACGAAGACGATTGGACGCTTTTGGACGTAAGAACCCCCGACGAATACGCCGAAGGGCATATCCCGGGCGCGATCAACGCGGATTGTCTAAAAAATGATTTTAGAAAAAAACTCGAGAGTTTGCCCAAGGATAGGCCTTTATTAATGTATTGCAGATCCGGCCAGAGAACAAAAAAGGCGAGCAAAATAGCCGAAGACGCTGGTTTTAAAAATATTTATGTCCTGGAAAAAGGCTTTGAGGACTGGCGAAAGGTCGGGATGCCCGTCGAAAAATAAGACCTTATCCGCCTAGATAGGCTTCGCGGACGCTGGGATTTTGCAAGAGCTTTTGCGCGCTGTCTTCAAGAACGACTTTTCCCACTTCAAGCACATAGCCGCGGCTCGCCAGTTTCAAGGCGGCTCTCGCGTTTTGTTCCACGAGCAAGATAGCGACTCCTTTTTCGTTGATCGCCTTAATCGTGTCGAAGATGGATCTCACCAGCAAGGGAGCGAGCCCCAGGGACGGCTCGTCCAAAAGCAACAAACGCGGTCGAGCCATTAGAGCGCGTCCAATAGCGAGCATTTGTTGCTCGCCGCCGGATAGCGTGCCCGCCATTTGCTTTTCCCTTTCCCGCAGTCTGGGAAAAAGATCAAAGATCCACTCAAGCGTATTCTCAATGTATCTCTTGTCTTTTATGCGGAAAGCGCCCAGACGCAGATTTTCAAGCGCGCTCATCGTCCCGAAGACTCGGCGCCCTTCCGGCGACTGGGCTATGCCCAAGCTGACGACATCGTGACTGCGCATTTTTAAAAGGCGCTTTCCGTCAAAGACGATTTCGCCGGCTGATGGGCGGACAAGGCCGCTTATGGACATTAATGTGGTGCTTTTGCCCGCTCCGTTCGCGCCCAAGATACTGACGATCTCGCCTTCGTCGACTTTGAGATCAACCCCTCGCAGAGCGTCCACGCCTCCGTACGAGACGCGCAATCCGGAAATTGTCAACAATGCCATTACCACCGCTCGTCGTCGACGCCCAGATAGGCCGCTATAACGTCGGGATTATTCCGCACGGTTTCGGCGTCGCCCTGGGCGATTAACGCGCCGTGCTCCAATACAATTAGCTTCTGACAAACTTTCATAACGAGACGCATATCATGTTCAATAAGCAGAATGGTTACGCCGCGCTTGCGAATTTCCATTATTAGTTCTACAAGTTCGACCGTTTCCTGATCGTTCATTCCGCCCGCCGGTTCGTCGAGTATCAGCAATTCCGGATCGGAAGCGAGAGCGCGGGCGATTTCAAGAAGGCGTTGCTGTCCGTAAGATAGAGATCCTCCGGTATCAGCGTAGAGATGGGCGAGACCGACAAATTCAAGCTCGCTCATGCAACGATCTATCGCTTCCCGCTCTTCCCGACGCTGGCTTCTTGTATGGAACATACAGGCCAGGAAACCTGATTTCAGGCGACAATGGCGACCGGCGAGCACGTTTTCCAGCGCGGAAAGTCGCGAAAAAAGCCGAATGCTCTGGAAAGTGCGGGCGACGCCCATTTTTACGATTTTATGCGGAGCCAAACCGGTTATATTCGCGCCGTCGAATTTGATTTTCCCCTGTTCCGGTCGATAATTGCCCGTAATGCAATTAAATACAGTCGTTTTCCCCGCCCCGTTTGGCCCGATTAGACCAACGACCGCGCCTTTGTCCACGCTAAAGGACACATCGTTTACGGCGATAAGTCCGCCGAAAATCTTGGTAAGCTCGTTTACAGAAAGAAGAGTCATTTTTTCGCGTCCGCGGCGGGCGGCTTGACTTTATAATGCCTGGGCAAAGGCGGCAGGAGGCCCTGCGGACGCCAGATCATCATCGCCATCATCGCGAGGCCGAAGATAAGCATTCTCGCGTCGGAAAATTCGCGCAAAACTTCCGGCAGTCCAAAAAACAGGAAAACGCTGCATAAAACGCCCAACTGGCTTCCGCCGGACAGGATGACCGCCGCGAAGAGCAGGACGGATTCGGAAAAATTAAACGATTCGGGCGCGATCGTAACCATTTTAGACGCGTAGATAGTCCCGGCCATTCCAGCCCAGAACGCGCCTAACGAAAAGGCCGCGAGCTTGTAGCCAGTTACGTTTATCCCGCAGCCTTCGGCCGCGACGTCGTCTTCTTTTATGCAATTAAGCGCTCGCCCAAAACGCGAGCGCCAAAGACCGTAAAAGAGCGCCATGCTTATAGCCGTAACGCCCCAGACCAGATAATAAAACTGCCATCCCTTGTAGATTTTTACCCCGAAAAACATGGGACGCGAAATATTGAATATGCCGTTGGCGCCGCCGGTCAGTCCAAAAACGTCGTTGATAAGGGCGATCCGGACAATTTCCACTATTCCGATAGTAACGACAAGCAGATAATCGCCGCGCAGGTGGATAATGGGCCTGGCGACGATCGCCGCGAAAAGTCCCGCCGCGAATCCCGCGGGCAACAAGGTAAGGAAGATCGGCCAGTGATATACTGTGTTCAGAATGGCGGTAACATACGCGCCGACCGCGAAAAAGGCCGCGTGACCCATGTTAAAAATTCCCGCTTGTCCCAGCATGACATTAAGGGATAGCGACAGGAGCGCGAATAAACCTACGGTTACGCAGACATCCGTCCAGTAAGGATTACAGAACAGGGGCAGGACGCAGACGACGACGGCGAGGCCTATGGAAAAGACCTTTCGCTTCATAATTTGTCCGCCGTTCGCTCGCCCAGAATGCCGGTGGGACGGATAATCAGGATCAGGATGAGCACAAGAAAGGCGACGGCGTCTTTCCAGGCGACGGCTATATAGGCCGCCGCGAAAGCTTCCGTTACTCCGAGGAGCAAGCCGCCCAGCATGGCCCCGGGTATATTGCCGATTCCCCCAAGGATGGCCGCCGTAAAAGCCTTAAGCCCATAAGTCCAGCCCATGGTAAAATCTATCTGCCCGTAATAGACGCCGATGAGCAGACCCGCCGCTCCTCCAAGTCCAGGGCCAATGAGAAAGACAAGGGAAATAACCCTGTCGACATTAATACCCATCAGCCGCGCAGCTCCCTGATCCAGAGCGACCGCCCTGATCGCCGCGCCCATTCGCGTCTTCTGGATAAAAGCCCAGAGACCGAACATGAGCGCCACGCTGACGCTTATAACGATTATCCGCATGGCTGGTATGGAAACGCCAAATATAACAAGGGAAAAGTCGGGCCGCAAAAAGTCCGGATATACATAAACTCTCGCGCCGTAAACGAGCATGATCGCGTTTTCGAAAAATATGGACGCGCCCAGCGCGGAGACGACCGCCGACAAACGGCTCGCGTTTCGCAATGGTCTATACGCGGCGCGTTCGAGGAGCCAGCCAATCAGGGCGACCAGCAGGCTGACCATCACAAACACAACGATCATCGCCAGAAGAGGAGAAAGATGTCCGGACAGATTCCAGCTAACCAGCATGGTTAGACCCAAATAGGAACCAATGGTAAACAGGTCGCCGTGGGCGAAATTTATGAGTTTGAGGACGCCATAAACCATGGTGTAGCCCAGGGCGACGAGCGCGTAGATCCCCCCGACGGCGAGCCCGTTAAAAAGTTGCTGAAAAAACTGTTCCATTAGGACGGGATCAAGATTTCGGTCGCAAGATAAACTGGCCCTGATCGTTTACCGTATAGACGCGATAAAAATCGCCGACGCGATCTCCTTTTTCGTCAAAGCCCACCGGGCCCGACAAAGAGGGAATGCTCTCTTGCTTTTTTAGCCACGCGGAGATCTTTTCCGGATCGTCGTTTCCAGCGGCGAGCGCGCTTTCCAGCGCCAAATAGGCGTCTCCGGCCATTACAGCCCATATGGACAGTGGAAGAGCGTCGTATTTTTCTTTAAAGGATGAGAGAAAACTTTTGGCCTCGGGCGAGTCCATGTCCTGCGGCAAGGGAGGCGAAACGAAGAAATAGCCGTTAGCCGCTCCCGTTCCGGCTATTTTCACCAGATCCTGATGATTAGCCGCGTCGCCGCCCATCATCGGGACGTCCCAGCCCATTTCCTTCTTCTGACGGAGGAGCATTCCTGTTTCGGGGTAATAACCGGTATAAAAAATCAGATCGGGATCGGAGGATTTGAGCTTGGTGAGCG
>JAAUYY010000150.1 GCA_014804865.1 Desulfovibrio sp. | reverse complement strand
TGTTGTCGATCTTTTGGATAGGACAGATAGGGGAATATTTTGATTAGTCCTCCCCATCGACAGATTTAAAAGGATGGCAAGGATTGCCGACCGCCAGAACATTCGCGGGAATGTCGCGGACGACGACGGAGCCCGCGCCGATCACGCTGTTTTCGCCGATTTTGACAGACGGGCAGAGGATCGCGGAGCCTCCGATCCAGACATTGGCGCCTATGGCGATCGGCTTCGCGAATTCTTCGCCGTCGCGCCGTCTTTTAGGATTTAGGGGATGCGCCGCGGTATAAACTTGCGCGTTCGGGCCGAAGAGCGTCCCTACGCCGACGCGAACGGGCGCGCAGTCGAGGAACACGCAACCGGCGTTGCAGTAAAACCAGTCGTCGCAATATATATTATAGCCGTAATCGCAGAAAAATGGGGGAGTGATATAGGCTGTTTTTACATTGGGCAAAAGTTCCGCCACGATTCGCGCGATTTCTTCCTCGTTCTCGGGGGACGTCTGGGATAGACGCCAGCAAAGGCGACGAGCGTTTTTGCGCCCGGCGACCAGCTCCGCGTCCATGGGATCATAGACCATTCCCGCTATCATTTTTTCTCTTTCCGTCATGGAGGCGCTCCTAAATTAGTTGATTTAAATATAATAACGTATTGCCAAAAAAAGGCGAGAGATTTATTATAAAATTTATTCAAAATTCGGGAGGATTTTTGACGGATTCTTTAAACTCTAAACGCAAATAACATCATATTCAAGCCCTATCGATCCAATTTCCGCTTCGGCGGGGGTTGGTTTTTGTTGTCTCTTGTCCAGGGTCGCAAAAATGGCTTTTGTTCCGCGCGAGCGGAAGGACGGGGGACGCGATCGCCATCCAACCTTGAGGTGTTCATGAACCAGCTTACCAAGCAGTTCGGCAAAATCAAGACGACCTATCCAGTGCCGCATCTTCTTAATCTACAGATTGATTCATATCGCAAATTTTTGCAGGAAGGCGTTCCGGCGAGCCAGCGAGACAAGACGGAGGGGCTCGAAGGAGTTTTTCACACAGTTTTTCCCATCGAGGACTTTAATAAGACGGCGAGTCTCGAATTTGTGGATTACGAGATTCAGGAGCCTAAATACGATCAGGCGGAGTGCATATCCAAGGGCCTGACTTACGAAGCTCCGATGCGCATTCGCGTGCGGCTGGTAGTTTACGACGCGGACGAATCGTCGGGCAATCGCACCATACGCGATATCAAGGAGCAAGATATTTATTTTGGAACGCTCCCGCTCATGACCGAGAAGGGAACGTTTATTATTAATGGAACCGAACGGGTCATCGTTAATCAGCTCCAGAGATCGCCCGGGATAATTTTCGAGCACGACAGCGGCAAGACTCATACGAGTCGCAAGGTGCTGTATTCTTGTCGGGTAATTCCCATGCGCGGCTCGTGGCTCGACTTTGATTTCGATCACAAGGACATCTTGTACGCGCGCATAGACAGGCGTCGCAAGATGCCGGCGACAATCCTTTTCAAGGCCATGGGCATGACCAAGGAGGATATTCTCGATTATTTTTACGAGCGGGAATATTACCAGCTGGACGACGCCGGTCGCCTTTTCTGGGAAGTCGAAAAAGATTTTTACCGGAAGGAAAACGCGTACACCGACGTCCTCGACGAAGACGGGCAATCTATCGTCAAGGCTAACAAGCCGATCACCAAGCGCGCGTGGCGTATGCTCAATGAAAGCGCGAAAAAGGCGATAGTCGAGATCGAGCCTGAGAACGCGGTAGGCTACTTTCTCGTAGAGGAAATAAAGGACGAAAAATCGGGAAAAGCGCTGGCGAAGGCCAACTCGCAAATCACCGCGGAGATGGCGAGCAAGCTCAAGGAAGCCGGCGTCCAGAAGGTTGCCGCGGTTAAAGAAAAGAAGACGATCGAGGTTGATCCGAAGAGCGCGGCGGGGCTATTTGTAGCCGAGGATATTGTCAATCCCGCCACGGGGGAGGTTATTCTCGAGGCGGGCGGCGAATTGTCCGACAGTTTGCTTGATAAAATGCGCGAAGCGGGGATCGCGCGTTTTCCTGTGTTGCATACGCGGGGCACAGACGCTTCGTCTTCGATTCGCGACACTTTAATGATGGATCGCGTCCCGGATCAGATCAAGGCTCAAGAAGAAATATATCGTCGTTTGCGTCCGTCTTCGCCGCCGACGCCGGAGATAGCGACGAGCTTTTTTGAAAATCTGTTTCGCAATCCCGACTATTACGATCTGTCGGCTGTAGGCCGCTATAAGCTAAACCAGAGGCTGGATTTACACGAGCCGGAGGATCTGCGCGTATTAAGCGACAACGACATCCTCACGGCCATAAAGACATTGGTCAGACTCAAAGACACGCATGGGCCAGCCGACGACATCGATCATCTTGGCAATCGTCGCGTGCGCCTTGTCGGCGAGTTGGTCGAGAATCAGTATCGGATCGGCCTTGTGCGCATGGAGCGGGCGATCAAGGAGAGGATGAGCCTTCAGGAGATTTCCACGCTCATGCCCCATGATCTCATTAATCCGAAGCCTGTGGCGGCTGTGCTCAAGGAATTTTTCGGCACGTCGCAACTTTCGCAATTCATGGATCAGACGAATTCGCTTTCGGAAGTTACGCACAAGCGCAGATTGTCCGCGCTGGGGCCAGGCGGTCTTACTCGCGAGAGGGCCGGATTTGAGGTGCGCGACGTGCATACGTCGCATTACGGTCGGATCTGTCCCATAGAAACGCCGGAAGGCCCGAACATCGGCTTGATTGTTTCGCTTACTACGTACGCGAAGGTAAACGATTTTGGCTTTATCGAGACTCCCTATCGGGTCGTGCGCGACGGGCAAGTAACCGACGAAATTTTGCATCTCGACGCGTCGAAAGAGGACGATCAGGTTATCGCCCAGGCCGACGTCGCAGTCGATCAGGATAAGAAGCTGGTAGGCGATCAGGTAACCGCGCGGGTAAAGGGCGAGGTCGAGAGCAGTCCGAAGGAGGACGTTACCTTAATGGACATCTCGCCGAGTCAGATGGTGTCCATTTCAGCCGCGCTTATTCCTTTCCTGGAGCATGACGACGCCAACCGCGCGCTCATGGGCTCGAATATGCAGAGGCAAGCTGTGCCCCTGCTCCGCTCCGAGAAACCACTTGTTGGGACGGGCATGGAGACAGACGTGGCGCGGGATTCCGGGGCGTGCATCGTGGCCGCCGCGGACGGTCGCGTCGAATATGTCGACGCGGATCGGATCGTCGTGGCTTACGATGGCGATCTCTATAAGGAGCAGGGAGGCGTCAAGGCCTACGATCTGCTGAAATTTCACAAATCGAACCAGAATTCCTGCTTCGGACAGAAACCGACCTGCTATCCGGGTCAGATCGTCAAAAAAGGCGATATTCTCGCCGACGGCCCGGGAATAGACGAAGGTCAACTGGCGCTCGGCAAGAACCTTGTCGTGGCCTTTATGCCCTGGTGCGGATACAACTACGAAGACTCGATTCTGATTTCGGAGAGGGTAGTCAAGGAAGATATCTTCACCTCCATTCATATCGAGGAGTTCGAGGTCGTCGCCCGGGATACGAAGCTGGGACCAGAGGAGATCACGCGAGATATTCCGAACGTCGGCGAGGATATGCTTCGGAACCTGGACGAGAGCGGCATAATCCGCATAGGCGCGCCGGTCAAGCCCGACGATATTCTCGTGGGCAAGATTACGCCCAAGGGCGAGACGCAACTTACGCCAGAAGAGAAACTCCTCCGGGCGATCTTTGGCGAGAAGGCCAGGGACGTAAAAAATACGTCTCTCAAGGTTCCGCCGGGAGTAGAAGGCACAGTCATTGACGTAAAGGTATTTAATCGCAGATCCGGCGAAAAGGACGATCGGGCCTTGTCTATCGAAGCTTTTGACAAGGCGGAGCTGGATCAGAAGGAGTCCGATCACATAGCCGCGCTAGTTCGCAAGACAAGGCGCGTCATAGCTGAAAAGGCGCTTGGGAAGCAGGTCAGCCGCTCCGTCCCGGGAAAGAGCAAGGGCGAAGTCATTATCGAAGCTGGCGCCGCTCTCAACGAAGCGCAACTTAACGAGATACCCATTAAAAAGTTGCATGGTTTATTCAAAAGCAAGGAAGTTAACGACGAAGTGTCGTCCATTCTCGCCGACTACGATCGGCAGGTGGCCTTCCTGAATCAGATATACGAATCCAAGCGCGAGAAGGTGAGCGAAGGAGACGATTTGCCTCCCGGCGTAATCAAGATGGTGAAAGTGTACATCGCCATCAAGAGAAAGCTGTCAGTAGGCGACAAAATGGCGGGAAGGCATGGCAACAAGGGCGTTGTGTCCTGCATTCTGCCCGAAGAAGACATGCCGTTTTTCGCGGATGGCAGACCCGTCGATATCGTGCTCAATCCTCTTGGCGTGCCTTCGCGCATGAATATCGGCCAGATCATGGAAACCCATCTGGGATGGGGAGCCAAGGAGCTTGGCAGACAGCTCGCCGAAATGGTCGATGAAGGCGTCGGACTCGACGAAATTCGCAAGGATGTAAAAGAGGTTTTTAATTCCGAGGAAATCAGCGAATTAATCGATGGAATGGACGACGCGGAATTTACGGAATCCGTGAAAAAACTGCGCAACGGCATAGTTACGCGGACTCCGGTCTTCGATAGCGCCACAGAAGACGATATCTGGGGATGGATGGAGAAGGCCAAGCTCCCCAACGACGGCAAGACGGCGCTTTACGACGGGCGAACCGGCGAAAAATTCGCAAACCGCGTAACGACCGGCGTAATGTATATGCTAAAACTTCATCACCTGGTCGATGAGAAGATTCACGCCAGGTCGACCGGCCCATATTCGCTGGTAACGCAACAGCCATTGGGCGGAAAGGCGCAATTCGGCGGTCAGAGACTGGGCGAAATGGAAGTATGGGCACTCGAAGCGTATGGCGCGGCATACTTATTGCAAGAGTTCCTTACCGTCAAATCTGACGACGTGGGCGGTCGCGTGAAAATGTACGAGAAGATTGTCAAAGGCGACAATTTCCTCGAAGCGGGACTGCCCGAGTCTTTCAACGTTCTAGTCAAAGAACTGATGAGTCTCGGTCTGGACGTTACCCTGCACGAAGAAGCGGGCAAAAAG
>JAAUYY010000149.1 GCA_014804865.1 Desulfovibrio sp. | reverse complement strand
GATTTTCCTGTTGCCCAGTTTCGCGCAAGAGCTTGCGGACAGAGCCGTCTTCGTCAAATTCAGCGAGAGCGCGTCTGGCTTCCGCGACTGTCGCCTTGTAATTCGCGCCGCCGAAGTCTTGATCCTTCGCCATTTCTTCCCGCCAGGCCTTGATCGTATTGGCCTCATTCTGCTCCATGAAGCGCGTCGCCTCGTTGTGAAAACTCTTGTGCCAATCAAGCATCGCGGTCGCCTGCTCTTTGGTCATGCCGCATTTTTTGGCCGCGTCCGCGAAGCTCTTGAGGTTGTCCGGCGGAACTTGAAAATCGTCCGGCGCGGTTATTTCCCAATCGTCCGTCGCGGATTTTTCGCCGTCAGCTTTCGCGCTTTCCTCGGCGATTCCCTGATTTTCTTCGCCTTTTGCCGCGTCGGTCTTGCCTGGTTCCGTTGTCGCTTCGCTTTCCGCGCCCTCGACAATTTCGTCCGCGCTCCCTTCCATTTCCGCGATTCCCTTTTCATCCTTTCTTTATGTCCTCCGCAAAAAATTTTCCCGCGCCCCCGTTTCCGATAACAAGAGCCAACACAGCCGCGCCAATTGTTCGCTTTCCCTCCCGAAAAGCCGCGCTTTCTATGCCGTTCGTGTAAGTCGCCTCGAGCGTTCCCGAAGCGTGAACAAGCCAGCGCAGAAAATAAACGCCATCCTGCGTTTTCATGAGCGTCTTAATTGCCGCGTTCAGTTTCGCCTTATGCAAAGCGCGTTTTTCGTCCATATCGATGTCCGCGCAATCGTCCCTGTATTCTTCGTAATCGTCGTTCATACGCTTCCCAGCCCTCCGATAATCGTATCCATGAGCGAAGATCCGTCGGCGCCGACGGGGGTCTGTCCCAGATTCTTCGCCGCCTCGGAGATATCGACCGCCGCTCCCGTCGCGGATTCAAGTTGCGCCGCCTGTTCCTGCTGGGCTTGCGCCTCGGCCTGCGCGCGCCCGTTCCTCTCTAATCTTCGCGATCGCTTCTTCATCGTTGACGCATGATTCGGGCATTCCAGTGCGCTCGAGATAACTGCGGATCATGGCGTCGCGATTGACCATATCGAGAACGTTCGGATCGGCTTGCGCCGTTTGCAGGACGAACGCCCATCCCTGATCGATGGCGCTTGTCGCCGTGAGTTTTTGCGCCTGCGCCAGGACTGATTCAAAAGTAACGTCCAGTTCGCCGCCCTGAATGCCCTCGGGCAATGGAGGCAACGCCTGATACTGGCGCATAAGCTCGAATGTGCGAACAATGAGAGGCTCGAGCAATTCCTTGTGGAGCCGCTCCACAACTGGGCCAATGAGGATCATCTTTTCCTGTAACTTCGCCTGAATTTCCGTCGCGGTAATTTGCTTGCGATCCTCGTCCAGCAACATACGAAATAAATTCGAGTACAAGCCCTCGCGCACGACGTTTTCCACGTCCTGAATAGCCTGCATGGTGAACTGGAGCGCGGTCGGTTGCGGTTGCTGTATGGGTTGAATTGCGCCGTTTTTCAGAATGGCGCCCGCGTCCGCGAAATTGATCGCGCCCGGTCTGTCGTCCACGCCATAAGGCTTGAGAGAGGCGTCCGCGACCAATGGCGGGTCTGTCATTTTATGTTGCATTTTCCGCAGGGATGAGGTCATGGCTTGCAACATTCGGCAGTCGGGCAAGGCGTCCATCGCCGGACTGCGCCCGTAAATATCGCCGCCGTTTACGTCCCAGCGCGGAGCGAAAGCCGGAAAACCCGCGAAACCGCCTTTCGATAAAATATGCCCTCGGCCTTGCGACGCGCCGCCCTCCAGCCAATAGACTGAGGCGAAGGGCATGGACTTCGCGCCGATTTTCGCCGTCCGGTCAATGTCTTTGCGCGGAAATACTCCGTGTATGACATTGAAGCGACTGTTTTGCGCCGCGGTCATAGCCGACGCGGTTTTGACATATTCTGGACAGGCGTTTTCGCCGAAGCGATCGACCATCTGGCGGGCTGTCATTCTAATCCGGCGGAAAAAGGTATCGACTTCATTGTCGCCGTTTACATCGATGACATACTCGCCGGGTCGCGCGAGGTGAAAGACTATGCCGTTCTCGTCCGCGGTCTCGATAAGCAGTCCAGTGCCAAACGCTCCGAGATCCGCGTAAAGTCCATGAACGGCGTTGTAAAAATTGGATTCGTGCAGGATCGACTGCATTCGCGTAGTCGTCTCGTCAAGCCACGCGTTTGCGCCTTCCGCTTCCTCTTCGCTCTTGAGCTTCAGGCGAAACCATGGCCGCGCGGGGCTAGTCATTCCGCCCTGCATTCCGGCCGCGAGCGTTCGCAAGGCCAGAACGCCGCAAGAGTTGACAAGACGCGAAGAGATACGCGGTCGACGATAGGCCGTATCGTCCCTGTCATCCCTGAAACGATCAGGCAAGAAAAGTTCGGAGATCGCTCGCCAGACTTCGTCCCAGCCGGAACGCTCGTCTTTGAGAGCCGCGTATCTCTGCGAGAGCCGATTTATATCAAGCATGAATTACCCAAGCGTCGTCTTGCCAGACTGATCGTCGGACGCGAGAGCGCGTTGCGTCATAATGGACGATACAAGTCCGCGATTTTTCTTTTGCCTGTCCTTTTGCGCTTCGTAGGCCGCGGTCGCGCCAGCAGAGACGCTCTTTGTCGGTTGCTTTTCCGGCACGGGCTCCACTTCGGGAGCGTCGTAACTCTGTCCGCCTCCTCCAAATCCCATATTAGCCTCCAATTTTTTCTCTGACGGAATCCGGCGTCGCCGCGACAAGAATTCCGTCGACAAAATTTCCCTTGCGCGAATGCCAGATCATGCCTGGAACGCGTCCCAGTTTTTCAAAGCCCAGCCGCGCGAACATTCGCAAGATATGTTGATGAGGCGCCGCGATACGTCCTATAAAGGACTTCGCTCCGGTCAATTCAAATCCTCGAATGAGGGCGCCCGCGCATAAATCGCGAGCGATAGGGAAATACTCGCGGAACGCGGTCAAGCCTATTTCCGCGCATAAAGTCTTCTCCGCGACTGCTGTCAGCGTCATCACGCCCGCGAGTTCGTCCCCGACATAGCCTCCGAGGACAAGAATATTATTGCGAGCGAGCCTCCCGCAGAAATAGTCCTCGCTCCATTCGTTATCGTCCGTATCAGGCCACGCCGCCCAGAGCAGGTCGTCATGAAGCATTCGCCTGTAAATTTCCGCGAATTGCCAGTCATGGATCAGGACGCTATAGGAAAAATCACCATGCGAGCGGGTCATATTCTCTCCTGGGCGTCGCTTGTCCCAGATTCGCGGCGACTGGCATCGCGAATGTCAGGGCCAGCGCGTCCGCGCGATCCGGCGAGCGCGTAAGGCGTTCCTTGATCGCGTCTTTCGCTTCCAGTTGCATGACGCCGCGCGAATCATACCCGTAAGTTGGAGCCGATAGTTCCGCTTTCAGCATTTCGTCGGCGGGTATGGAGCCGCCGGATTTTAGCCACTCGCCCATTCGCGCCCACATTTCCATGCGACGATTCTTGTAGCGGTCTGGCCGCGAAGCGGAGGCGCCGAAAGGAACTTCGACAACTTCGTGCCCCAGTTGGCGCAAGCGGTCGATGACGCCCGAGCCGCCTCCCGCGTCTATGAAAATGGCGCGGGCGTCGCGCGATTGCTTTTCAAAGACGATACGATCGGCGAGGGCCATATTGTCGGCGCCGCGAATAACGACGGGCGGATAAGCGCATAAGCCTTGACGCGGAAAAATCACGCTCGCGTCGTCTCCGAAGCGGGCCACGTCCACTCCGAGAACGACTGGCGAAAAGGCGTAATCGGCGGTCGCGAGCTGTCTTCCCGTCGCCTCCGCGACCAATGGCATGGGGATAAGAACGTCGTCCGAACTCGCGGAAAAATCGCAGAGCATCTCCTGACGCCAGGCGTTTTCGGATATCTCGCCGCGCATTTTTTCCAGTTCTTGAGGGGAAAGAGCGTTAGTTTCCGTAATCGGAAAACTTTGCGCGTACCATTCCGAGTCGCCTTCCGCTTGCCATTTGCAAGCCTTGTAATATTGCTCCGAAAAAAGATTGATGCCTTTGGGCGTTCCGATAAAAAGCGCCCAGCCCTTGCGGTCGGCGAGCATTGGTCTAATGACTTCTCCCCAAACTTCGGGCTTCATTTGCGCGACTTCGTCGAGAACCACTCCATCGTAGTACGCTCCGCGCAACGAATCGGGCGTATCGGCTCCAAATATGCGAATCTTTGAGGTATGCCCATTATTGGGCAACCGAATAGACAGCTCGGATTCGTCAACTTTACGGTTGGGAATAGGCGCCGTGTAAAATTTAAGATAGTCCCAGGTCGCTTCCTTTGCCTGTTTCAGGAATGGCGCGATAAAAGCGAAGCGTCCCATTGGTTTATCGAGCAGAAGCGCGGACTTGATCATATGATTGAGAGACAGGACGGTCTTCCCAAACCGCCGATGCGCTACGATTACGCTAAATCGCGCCGCTTCCAGCTTCTCATGAACTTCGGGATAACGCGGTTTATATGGTATGGTTATCTTTTTCATAACCAGCCTATGGTTATGCCGCCTGAAATTTCGGTTTGTTGTTTATCGACAGGCTTTTCGCCGATAGTGTCGCGGATGACTTCGTAAGCTCGCACGTCGCCTGAAAGAGCTTTTTCGATGAGCGCGATAGTGATCGCCTCGGCGGTCGTCAGTCCGTCGGCTTCGCGGGCAAGCAAGAGCTCGAGACGTTCGCGAAGCGCCTTTTTCTCGCGGCGAGCTTCGCCGCTTTTCAGTCCGCCAGATCTGCCGAGTTTTCTCGCTTCGTCCACGCTTCGAATTGTTTTCAGGTTATTCTTCGACATGATTATTCCGCGAGCCACATTTGCTTGAAGTCTTTGATCCTCTCGCGTAAAGCGTCGGCCATTTTGAGGACTTTAGGGGACGACGTGGTCGATCCACGCATGATGTTGGTCAGTCCGCTATATCTCAACGCGTCAATGAGATGGTCTTCAAGCGCGAGCGCGAGTTCTTCGCTTTCAAGCGCGGCGAGAATTCGTTTCTCGACCTTCAAGCCAGCGGCGAAAATCGCCTGGATGCGCTCGACCTTTTTCCTGTTCTGGATGACGCCTCTCCGCGTTCTCTCTTCGTGTTTCAAAACGCGACCGCCTATGCCCTTGCCAATGTAAAAAATGGACTTGTCGCGGGGATCGATTAGCGCGTAAACGTAAAATCCGGCGGAGGGGTAATTCTTGAGCAGTTTGTAACCGCTCTGCCTCTCCGCGATTTCAACGTTTCCGGTCGCCTGATAGGCTTCGAGAAATTCCTGCAAGAGTGCCACTGGTCGCGCTCCTACTGCTGGCCGCCGCGAAGCAGAATTTTCACGTCGGTTCGTATCTCCGCGAGCAAGGCTTGGGTTTCGCCAACAAGAGCCTCGAGGCGCGTCAAGCGTCGCTCCTGATCGTCCGTGCGATTTGCGAGAATGGCGACTGTCTGCTCGTGTCTTTGAAAGTCGCGGTCAAGAGCATGCTCGTGCTTCGCGATTTGCGTCTCAAGACTTGTAACGCGACCGTTCATGCGCTCGGTAACAAGCAAGCAACTCAAGATAGAAGAGCCGATGCCAATGACCATGGACGCCAGAATCGGAAGCGCGAATTTTACAAGAATATCTTTGCCCAGCTCTTTCATGCTACAATCCGAGAAAAAGGCCGCTTATCCATCCTCCGTCCAGGGCGGGAAAGGAATAGTCGGGAAAATGGTAAGTCAATACGGGATGGAGGATAAAATGCCAGACAATGAGAAAAGCGGTAATCCAGCCGATACCCTTGACGCCCTCGCGCGGCTTTGTTTGCGTAACCTCCTCGCCTTCGGGATCAATAACCGTAACTTTCTTGACAAAGAGATTAGCGACTCCGGAAAGAATTTTTTTGAATAAAACCTTCATGCCTGGAGACTCCACAGATAGCGGCGGAGGTCTTCGCAACGATTGCGCCATCCGGCGGCAAATGGACGGTAATTGCGACCGTCTGGATATGGGGAATTGTTGACAAGCTGGTTATGGAAATTCAGGCGTTGCTCGACGAAGGCGTGACCGAGCGCTTGCGCTTTGCCGTCGGCGCAAATTTCCAGAACCGCTCCGAGTGTCTTCGAGCCGATAACGCCATCGACCGCGAGATTCGCCTTGACGAGCGCGTTGCAAGCGCGTTGGAGAAATTTCGCGGATTGCGTCCGGCCAGTGTTCACATTGCTGTCGTATAGCGCGACTTGAACTGGAAGAAAGACGAAGCGGTCGAGTTTGGGATCTCGCCAGAACGCCTTGTAAAAAATGTCGTCGACGCGTTCCTGATCCTTTTTGCGATAAAGCTCGAGGATGTCCCTGGCGTCGATTACGCCGTCGCCGTTGATGTCCGTTCCTGTTTGCTTCAAAAAGCGGAGCGAGACGCCGTTATAAGTCGCGCCTCCCGGATCGTTAGGGTGATTGACGTAACCTTTTTCCCATTTCTGGGTGAACTTGTTGGCGATAGCGAAATTTTGAGGATAATCGGGCATGACCGCTCCTGTGTTTTGGAGAGATCATAGCGCGATTTTTGGAGAGAGCGGTAAGGGAATATTAGGGAATTTGAGGGAGCGAGATTACGGATCGTCGATTTTCCCCTTGTTTTGGTTAGCGAGGTGACGGAGCAATTCGCCTTTGAAGGCGTAAATCTGCGAGTTCGCTCGCCCTGTCTTTCGGACTGGAAAGCCATGGGCGACGATGGTCTTTCTGGAGATACCCAGAAAGTCCTCGATCTCTTTCCAGCCGCGAAGGATTTTTTTCATTTCCACTCTTTCCCGTAAAACCGCATGGCGGTAACGGCTACGTCGAGGGCTTCGTCCAGTTGTCGCGCTTCGGATTCGCTAGCGACTGCGCGACATAATTCGCTGTATTCGCTCCAGATGACAGCGAGCGCGTGGAAGTTTGATCGCGCGTATCGCGGATGCTTGCGGCGAGCGTGAATCGCGCGTTCGGCCAAGGCGCGACAGTATTCGCGGCCAGCGTTGGCGTCTCCGTCGCCAATAGCGGCGAAGATCGAGGCGTCGTCCGTAAGACGCGGATGCGCGAATGCGGGAACGAATGGAATTACAGGCATTGATGTGCCCTCGTCATGTGCTTCACGTGCTCGCGTTCTTCGGCTCGCTTTGCGTCGTTGAAGCGATCGAGGGTTCCGACCAGGTAGCCTGTAATTCGGTGGATGCGCTCGAAGGGGACGCCTTCGCCGATTTTTTTGTCGCGGATTTTCGGGGTTGTATAGAGCATAAATTCTCCATCATGTCTTTGAGCAAAACAGTTGTCGGGAAAATACGACGAACGCCTCGCGAGTATTGCCACAGAAAAGAATACGTCGCGTATTCGGCGGCCTTGCGCGATCCGGCGAGCCAGAATGGGCAAGAATAGCGAATCATAAAAGCCGTGATGGATTGAAAAACGTCATG
>JAAUYY010000148.1 GCA_014804865.1 Desulfovibrio sp. | reverse complement strand
GAAATCGATTTTACAAAGTTTTTCGTAACGGCGCCTGGGTAGAGGTAGAGAGCGCGCAACCAGCGCAAGCCCTCGAGTCCCGCCAGTTCGCCAAGAAGAGAGATTAAATCGCCCTCTCCCGGCCCCAAATCCTTACCCCAAGCGGTAATGTCCTGGCCGACAAGGATCAGTTCCTTTACGCCTCGAGAAACAAGTTCGCGGGCTTCGGAAAGGAGGCTTTCGCGGCGTTCCGACTGGAACTTTCCCCGAATGGAGGGAATCGCGCAAAAAGAACATTTATGATCGCAACCGTCGCAAATCTTTAACCAGGCGTACGATGCCCCGGCGGGCGTTAGTCGCCCATCCGGCCCGTTTGTCTCCCTATTGAGACATTGAGCGATCATGCTCGGCCATTTGGCTTGCGACGCGGGCTCGAGCCATAAGCCGACTTCCGGAAACTCCCGCGCGAGCTCCTCAACGCCATAACGGCCCGGAAGGCATCCCGCGACCGCGATCAAGGGAGGGGACTTGAGCTTCGAGCATGTTTTTACGAGATCTATTATCTCGCGTATCGACTCGCGAACCGCGGGTTCAATAAAGGCGCATGTATTTATAAAAGCGAGCTTGCTTTTTCCGGGAGTCGCGACAAGCTTCGCGGGAAAGCCCAACGAGCCGAGCGCTCTCTCGGTATCGACGCGATTTTTTGGGCATCCCAGGCTTACGCACCAGACAGGCAAAGGTCTATGACACATGAGGGACTCATATAGGCAAACGCAAAAATCTTACGCTGTCCGGCTGTATATACACAAGCCGATCCGCGCTGACATCTTCTGTAGAAACCGAGCAATTCTTTTTCTTGATATTAAGGATGGCCTCGGCCTCATGGCTACAGTCAAAGAGATGCAAATTATCGTCTGTTATAAAATCCGCGGTCGTCCAATGCCGATTTAGGGGTGGCTTACCCGGAGCGACGTACCTGAAAAAGCGAAAAACGACAGCCCGTCCCTGATTTTTGGACGCGTCGGAACCAATCCAACCTTGAATGGCGCTCCAAACTTCGTCAAGAGTCGGCGTAGAGTCCGGCGCGAAAGGCTTGACGATCTCCAGGGGCATACGCCTTTTCTGAATCGCCAGCAACATATCGACTATGTCGATATAATCCGTCTCCTGCCTGAGAAAAAGTCTGAACAACTCGGGATTCGCGGCGAGAGTTGTCAGGGCGTCATTAAAAATGTCCCGAGCTTTCGCTCCCCGCAGGGAATGAGTAAGGCGCAAGCCATTTAATACCGCGTAAACGGCGCAAAAGGAATCAAGCTTGCCCTGATAGAGCGGCTTCATGGTTATCCGACTATTCCACCGTTACGCTTTTGGCTAGATTTCGCGGCTGATCCACGTCCTTGCCCAAATAATCGGCCACTTCGTAGCTAAATAGCTGAAGCGCGGGCAAAGCCATAAAAGCGGAGAAAGCTCCGTCAATCCGGGGAATAATCCAGGTGTCTGTAGCCTTGGCGATCGTCGCCTGATTGGCCAGAGCGATAACTTTGCCTCCGCGCGAAATAGCTTCCTCGATATTGGACTTCACTTTCTCGAGCAAATTGTCATCCAGGGCGATGGCGAAAGTGGGAAATTCCGGATCAATCAGGGCGATTGGCCCGTGTTTCATTTCTCCCGACGCGTATCCTTCCGCGTGTATATAGGATAGCTCCTTGAGCTTCAAGGCGCCCTCCAGGGCGAGCGGAAAACCGACGCCGCGGCCAAGATAAAAGAAATTATGAAAGTTGGCGTATTTCTTCGCGAGCTCTTTAGCCTTTTTTCTCATTTCTGGAAGATTATCGTCGAGCGCCGCGGGCAGGGAGAAAAGCGTGTTAAGCGCTTTCCTGATCGCGGATCTTTCAAGCGTTCCCTTGCGTTCGCCCCAATAAAGGGCGAGAAGAGCGAGACAGATCATTTGGCTGGTCATGGCCTTTGTGGAGGCGACGCTTATTTCCGGGCCGGCCTGCGTAAAAATTGTGTAATCAGCCTCCCTCGCGATCGATGAGCCAACGACATTGCAAAGCCCGACGGTCGGAACTCCCATTTCTTTCATGATTCGGAGCGCGGCCAAGGTATCGGCTGTCTCGCCGCTCTGACTTATAAGCAACGCGAATTCGCCCGGCTCGCGAAGAAATTTTTCTTTATAGCGAAATTCGGAGGCGATTTCGGCCTCGACGGGAATATTGGCAAAATTTTCGATGAGCGCCTTCCCCCAGAGTCCGGCGTGATAGGATGTGCCGCAAGCCACTATGCGAATTTTCGCGGGGATCGGCGCATTCTCAAGCTCGGGGATCCTTACGTCGCCGTCCGCTTCCTCGGCCCTGCCGGTCATGGCGTCCCTGATGACGCGGGGCTGTTCGAAGATCTCCTTGATCATAAAATGTTTGTAGCCGTCCTTTTGGGCGTCCTGCAAATTCCATTGAATTGCGTGCCTTTCCTTTTGGACAGGTTTTAAGTCGCGCAATCCCATGACTTCCAGAGACGAAGCGGTCGCTCGGACAATTTCCCCATCCTCGATAAACATCGCTTCCCGCGTATAAGGGAGAAAGGCGGGTATATCGGAGGCGATAAAATTTTCGCCCGAGCCCAGCCCTACGATTAGCGGCGCCGACATACGCGCGGCGTAGATAACGTCGGGAGCTTCGGAAGACATCAGACAGACGGCGTAGGCTCCTTTGGCTTCTGAGAGAGCCGCGGCGAACGCGCTCAATAAATCCGGCTCCGTTTTGCGACGCTCCGCAATCAGGTTCACGAGAACTTCGGTATCCGTTTCCGAATAGAATTCATGCCCGCGTTCGAGCAAATATTTCTTCAATTCCCGATAATTCTCGATAATCCCGTTATGCACAATAGCCAGTGTGGAATCGTTGGATCGATGGGGATGGGCGTTGCGCTCGACCGGTTCGCCATGAGTGGCCCAGCGGGTATGGCCCATGGCGCACATGGAGGTGATCGCCGGCATCGCCGTCAACTTTTCTTCCAGAGCGCGCAATTTGCCGGAAGCGCGGGCTATATTGATTTTCCCGGGCGTCATCCAGGCCACGCCCGCCGAATCGTAGCCGCGATATTCCAGTCTCCGCAAACCCTCGATAACAACCGGCAAAGCGGGTCTATGTCCTATGTATCCGATAATGCCGCACATGGCTTCGCTCCGAAAAATCCCGTCTCGCTATCGTCCGACGCGATCGATAAAATTCTGATTTGTAATTTCTATTTTGGCCTTGTTTCCAAGATTGTTCATAAAAAACTGGAACATGGCCTGTTTGCGATTCTGTTTCGCGGAAGTAGTCATAACCTCTTCGACTTCCGCGAACTCTTCCGGCTTGGGCGGCAAGACTCTTTCCACGCGAACAATCATCGCGCCCGGGCCCTGCTCGTCCTGTTCCGTATAAGCGGTCGGCGCCCATTGGCCGGGTCTGGTATCGAAGATGACAGTATTAAGTTCGGGATCGGGAGCGAAATCCTTGATCGTTCCGCCGCGCTCGATTGGTTGAGTGGTGATTATATTGTTTTTTTCCCGCGCTTCGTCAAAAGGCTCGTCCCGGAATTTTGCGAGCGCGTCTTTAGCCTCGCTAATGGCCAGCTCGAGAGTCTTAGCGCTCTTGAGATTTTTTTCAATTTCGTCTCTTACTTCATCGAAGGGCTTGACGCCCGCGGGATGGGCGGCAACTACGCGGGCGACTATGTATTTTTCGCCGGCTTCCAGAGCCGAATCCAGAGGAGCGTTAGGCGGCGTTTCAAGGAGAGATTTCGCTCCCTCTTCGCTTACGCCGAGTTCCTTGACCAGCGCGGCCTGATCCATCTTTTGAGTCTTAACGGCTTCAAGTCCGAATTTAGCCGCGCTTTCGGCAAGGGGCTTATTAAGGATATTATCCTCGATAAGAGTATCGAGCGCGTCGTGAAGTTTTTCTGATCCGGCTTCGAAAGCCAGGGCGGCGTAGGCCGCGTCCTTGGCTTCCTCAAAAGGCTTCTGGCCGCCCTCCGCCTTCTCTTGCAGATAGATAAGATGCAACCCGAATGGAGTGCGGATTACCTCGGATATTGCGCCAGGCTCAAGGGCGAATAGAGCGTCCTCAAAAGGCGGAACTGTCTCTCCCCTGCTTATCCAGCCCAGCTCTCCGCCTGGGCCCGCCGCGTTGTCTGTATTAAAAGAGTCCGCGACCGTCGCGAAAGGAACGCCTTCGTCCAGCAGCTTCCGCGCTTCCCGTATGCGATCCAGCGCCGCCTTGAAGGTTTCGTCGTCGGCGTCGGGCGCGACGCGAACGAGAATATGAGAAGCCTTCGCCCTTTCCGGCAAAACGAAATTTTTAATATTCGCTTCGTACCACGCCCGAGCCGCGCCTTCGTCAAGCTCTTCTTTCTTGACTAAAGCCTCCGGTCTGACCGCTATATATTCCAATTCGACGGCCGGCGGTATCGCGAAAGCGTCGGGATGCTCGTCGTACCAGGCTCGCGCTTCTTTCTCGTCAATTTTTACCTGCCCGTCAAAACGGGACGCGGGAATAAAATAATAATTAACGATTCTCTTCTCGCGCAGGAAATTAAACATTCGCGCGGCCTCTTCCGGATCGATCCATACCGGCGCGGTCAGCAGAGTAAACATCTTTTCCCGCAATATCTGATTGGACAAGCCTTTTTCGTACTCTGCGGGAGTCATTCTTTGCGCGGACAATACCCGCTTATAGACTTCGGGATCGAATTTGCCCTGGTCGTTCTGAAAAGCCTGAATTTTTTCAACTTCCTTGCGAAGCTCGATGGGATCGACGGTTAATCCCGTCCTTCTCGCCTCTTGAGCGAGAAGCGTCTCCTGGATCAGATCTCGCAAAACTTCGCGGCCAAGATGCTCCCTGACCAGATCCTCGCGAGTCAGACCGGGATTATTCCGCAACATGAATTCCTCGGCGCTCTGATAGGCCTTTTCAAACTCCATGGCCACTATGGGCTCGCCGTTTACCACAGCCACAACATTCGAATAGTCTCGATCATTGAAATTGCCGATACCCCAAAAGACAAATACCAGGATAATTATTCCAAAGGCCAGCTTTACGCCGAAGGATTGAGCGCTGGAGCGGATATATTCGAGCATGAAGTATCTCCAATATTAATTTAAACTGGGCAAGCGAACGTCGCTAAATGATAAAAAGAAGTCGCGAGTCAGACAATAAATTAAAACGCTTCCGCCGGAGGGCAAGGCTGATTCCCTACGCATTGCCCAGAATCGAGTATTTCGGGGGGCAACGCGTCGCTTTTGCCAACTTCGGGCGTCTGTTCCTTACGGGCGGGCTTGCGCGCGTCCTTGATCCTCTCGAGAACGTCCGGCGGAACTCCGTAATATTCGAAGAATGGAACGCCCTGCGAACCGGACTGCAACACATAGGCTTTATTGCGCAACAACCTGAACCTCAAAAGCAAGGCTTCCGGCGCGAAGCTTGAGAGATAGCTCCCCGGGGCGACATCCCTCGTCTGGGCGAGAGCTTCGGAGACGTTGGCTCCTTCGTCTATGAGGCGCTTCATGGCGGCTATGCGAAAAAGATCCTCGTCGTTTTCAGCTATGGGATAGTAGGCGATGTCTATTCTGCCAGAGAGCGCGGAAACGCTTTCCAGACAGCGCGGACAGGAGAGAGAGAAAAACATTCTTGCGCGGGCGTCGCCTTCGTCGAGAATAGGCCAAACATTGAGTTGGGAGCGCAAGACAAGACCCAGATTTATTACGAAGAACACAAACCAGACGCGCTTTAGAAGAGCGTCGCCCCAGGGAAAGGCGGGCTTGGGGCGAAGGGGCGACGAATAAAAGGCGATCCTGAACGCGTAATAGCTTAGCCCGAAGAACAACGCGGCGACGAGACAACTTACGCATGGCGACGTGGTCGCCATGAGAATAAGCAGACAGGCGTCTCCCCACAAAAAGATGGCGGCAAGTATCTTTCCAAGGGCGGCCTGGCCAAATAGGGCGCACGCGCACAGAACAAGAAAAGCGCCGCAACCGATCCACCACATGGAGACGCCGAAGACGCTGAAATCCTGATAAAGGGAGCATCCGGTCGTCACGCAGATATTCACGTCGTTCCCAAAGGCTGTCCAGACGCAAAAGGCGACCGCCAGCGCCGCTATGGCTAGAGGTCCGATCAGGATGGGATGATTTTTTGTCATGTCGCGGACTTTATCTTTTTTTAAATTTTTCGTAAAGTT
>JAAUYY010000147.1 GCA_014804865.1 Desulfovibrio sp. | reverse complement strand
GTCTGCCCGAAGCCTGGCTGGAAAAACTTTCGCATAAGCTCGCCGCCCTGGGCTTTGATCCAGCCAAACCGCCGCAACAAAAGTTCAAACAATTCGAAGCCCCCGTTCTGGACAGTCTTCTTGACGATTTGCCGAACGCGCAGACCGATTCTTTCTGGATAAAGTTGCGGGAAAAGATCCGCTCTTTTAAGGAAATTAAGCCCGTGTCGCCTCCGGCCGGACTTAAGGCTAGTCTGCGCAGTTATCAGGGGCAAGGGCTGGCTTATCTTAATTTCCTCTCCGAGTACGGTTTCGGCGGCATCCTGGCCGACGAAATGGGACTCGGCAAAACTGTTCAGACTCTGGCTTTCATTCAATACATGGTCGAGCGCAAGGCTCGCGGCCCGAACCTTATCGTCGTGCCCACTTCCGTCCTGCCAAACTGGGAACGGGAAGCGGAAAAGTTCGTGCCAAATTTGAAACGGCTTATCATCTACGGCGCCCGACGCGAGGGAATGTTCAAGGAAATTGAAAAATCGCATTTGATCATCACGACTTACGCGCTCCTGAGACGCGATCTCGAGTCCATGGAAAAATACGAGTTCAACACTGTCATCCTGGACGAGGCGCAGAATATAAAAAATCCCAATACCATCACCGCCCGGGCTGTGCGCCGGATAAACGCCCGTATGCGTCTCTGTCTTTCGGGCACCCCCATAGAGAACAATCTCTTCGAGCTCTGGTCGCTGTTCGAATTTCTCATGCCGGGTTTCCTTGGCTCCCAGCATTCCTTCCAGAGGGGTATAGTGAAGCCCATCAAGGACGGCGACGCGGAAACGCTCGACTATCTCCGCGCGCGCGTAAAGCCCTTCATCCTGCGCAGAACCAAAGCCGAAGTCGCGCGCGATCTGCCGCCCAAGGTGGAGAGCGTTACCTGTTGCGCCCTCGAGGAGGCGCAAGCCGAGCTTTACGCCGCCCTGGCCAGAAAACTTCGCGCGCAAGTGCTCGCGGACGTGGACGAAAAGGGGCTGGCCAAAAGTCAGATGTCGATTCTCGACGCCTTGCTTAAATTGCGGCAGATCTGTTGCCATCCAAGACTCCTGAAAATGGATCTGCCCGGCTTTTCGAATAATCTGCCCTCGGGGAAATTCGACGCCTTCAAGGACATGACCATGGATATAGTCGAAGGCGGACACAAGGTGCTAGTCTTTTCCCAGTTCGTGCAAATGCTTCAAATCATTAAACAATGGCTTGATTTCTCGCGAATTCCGTATTGCTATCTTGACGGAGCGAGCAAGGACAGGTTCGAACAGGTCGATAAATTCAATCAAAGCCCGGATATCCCGATTTTCCTGATCTCCCTGAAGGCGGGAGGAACCGGATTAAATCTTACTTCGGCCGATTACGTCATTCACTACGATCCCTGGTGGAACCCCGCCGTGGAAAGCCAGGCTACGGATCGGACGCATAGGATAGGACAGACAAGACAGGTTTTTTCTTATAAACTTATCTGTCAGAATACGGTCGAGGAAAAAATCCTGAAACTTCAGGAGGCGAAGAAGGGCGTGGCCGAAGCTATTATCCCTGGCAAGGACACTTGGAAATCGCTCACAAGGGAAGATCTGGAAATGCTTTTCGACGCCTGATCCGCCGCGCGATTCAGGCGAAAGGCGTCAGCCCAGCGGCCCATAAAACGATGGAGAGGAACAAGATATGTCTAATTCAAGGCGCTCCGGCGCGATTTTGTCTTTTGTGCTTGCCGCCAGTATCGCTTTCGCGTCCGGCGGTCGTTGCGAGGCCGCGGAGGCAATGAAAACCCCAGACGTCGGCGCACCGACCGCTTCTTCCGCGCCGACCGGCGCCAAAGACGAAATCCTGACCAGGCTTCCGAACGGATTGCTGATCTATATAATAAGGGACGCGCGCTTTCCTCTTTCCTGCGCCCGTCTTTATGTTCGGACTGGATCGGCGAACGAGGATCCGCGCTTCGCGGGAATAAGCCATATTCTCGAGCATATGGTATTCAAGGGCACGAGCCACAGGCCAAAGGGCAAAGTGGCCGAGGACGTCGAATCCCTGGGCGGCTATCTCAACGCGGCGACCAGCTTCGATAAGACATGGTACATCACGGATATGCCGTCCGCGCATTGGAAGGTTGGCATCGATGTGATAAAGGATATGGCTTTTCAGGCGACGCTTGATCCGGAGGAACTCAAGTCCGAAAAAGAAGTCGTAATCTCCGAGTTGCAACGCGGCGAGGATTCGCCCATGCGCAAACTCTTTGAGAATCTGCAAGTGGCGGGGCTGAAAAATACGCCCTATGGACGACCCATCATCGGCTATGAAGACACCATAAGAGCGGTTACCGACAAGGAATTGCGCGATTATGTCAAGCTCTGGTACCAGCCGCAAAACATGATGCTCCTCGTCGCGGGCGATATCGATCCGCAAGAAGTCCTGAATTACGTCCAGGGACTTTTTGGCTCCCTGAAAAACAGTTCCGACCTACCGGAGCCCCAGCCTATCGACATAGCGACCGCCGCGGACGGATCTCCTGTCGTCGAGGTGACTCGCGGCCCGTGGAACAAGGTCTATATGGGCGTCGCTCTCCCCGTACCGGGCATTGGCGATTATAGATCCATCGCCCTGGACGTATTGAGCTATCTGCTCGGCGGCGACGGAACGTCGGTCTTTTATCAGAAATACAAATACGATCTGCAACTGGTCGACAGTATCGACGCGAGCAACATGAGTCTGTCGCGAGCTGGCTTGTTTACGATTATCGCCCAGCTTGATCCGGGCAAGGTTGAAGCGTTCTGGAAAGACCTCACCGCCGAGCTCGCCAGACTTTCTGCCGGCGTCTTCTCGCCGGAAGCCATTGCGAGGGCCAAGTTCAACCTCGAGGACAGCATGGATCGAACGGGCGAAACCCTGAACGGTCTGGCTTCCTGGCGGGCGACAGTGGAATTTGAGCTGGGCGGAAGACAGGGCGAAGAAAATATCCGCTATACCCAACGCAATATAGACACGGCGGAACTGCAGGAGTCCATAACCAACTGGCTGGATTCCAGTCGCGCCCGCGTTCGCGTAATGGCCCCCGAAAAAGCCGAGTTGCCGGACTTCGCCGCGATAATGAAAAATAACTGGCCGCCGGCGCCAACAATCGAGCGCGCCGGGAAAATGTCCGGAAAGGCGGCGCCCATGGAAACAGTCGAGCTGGAAAACGGGTGTCGGATAATTTTCCTGCCCGACGATAGCTCTCCTTATGTGTCGATGGATTTTATAATGGCCGGCGGCAACGCCCTGCTCAAACCCGAGAAGCAGGGACTCGCGAATCTGACCGCGAGACTGCTGACCGACGGATGCGGATCGCTTTCCAAGCCGGCCATGGAGCGCTGGTTTTCCGAGAGAGCGGCCGCGGCGGGCGCCCGCGCGGGTTTGCAGACATTTAGCGTCAGTTTGACCGGTCCCTCGCGTTTTAACTCCGATTATTTTGAGATGATGCGGGATATTCTCCGAAAGCCTCGCTTCGAGCCCGCCGAGATCGTGCGCGAGATCGATGACATGAAATCGGCTCTGCGTCGACGCGAGGATCAGCCGTTAAGTTATATGTTCGCGAAGCTGAATCCCTTTTTGTTCCCCGATAATCAGCCCTACGGCTACGATTCCCTGGGCACGGAGAAGATTCTCGATACTCTGAACGCGGTCAGCGTCCGCGATTTCTGGACAATTCAGGCTAATCAACCCTGGGTTCTGTCCATTTCGGGCGATTTCAAGCGCGAGGACGTTCTAAATTTCGCAAAGAGCCTTCCCATACCCCATTCCAGGCCCTTTGTCGCGCCAGAGCCTCATTGGGGCGACGCGAAGACGCTAGATCTGACCCTTCCTGGCAGGAATCAAGCCCACATTATGCGTATCTTCAAGACCGTTCCGCCGACACATGAAGACGCTCCCGCGCTCATGTTGCTACAAAGCGTCCTCTCGGGCCAGAGCGGAATTTTATTTAGCAAGCTCCGCGACGACGAAGGGCTCGGCTACACTGTAACCGCCTTCAATCGCTCGATGCCTGAAGCCGGGTTCATGGCTTTCTATATTGGGACTACGCCCGAGAAGGTTCAAGCCGCCCGCGACGGATTCGAGAGCGTCATCAAGGATCTGAAGACAAAGCCGCTTCCGGTCGAGGATCTGAAATCGGGAGCCAACCGGTTGCTCGGCGAATACGCCCGCGATTTGCAAAGTCTTTCCTCTCGCGCCGGGGAAGCGGCGACGGACGCGATTCTCGGCTATCCCCGCAATTTCCAGAGGGAGCTTATCGATAAGACTTTTTCCATCTCGCCGGAGAAGCTGCGCGAAGTCGCGAACAAGTATCTTGTAAACGCCTACGACGTCGCCCTGTTGCCTTGACGCCGACGCGTCGGCGGATACGTCGAAATAATTAGGCAATTTTTTAGACATTTGCTTAATAATTTTGTATAGAAAGGTAAAAACATCGCGGGAGGGAGAAGGCCGCGCCCGCGGAGTCGTTCAACAGCAGTTATGTAGAGATCTATGTATAAATATAACGCCAGCGTTTATCTTGTGGACTGTCCGGAGCCCGTATCAAGGATTATCGAAACCGAGTCCTGTCCCGATAACTTTTCGCAGAAAGTAGTCGCGATCAACTCGCTCTCCGACTTCAAGCGGAAGGCGGATCTGCTGATCGTAAGTCAAAGGGCGTTCGCGGAAAATATTGTCGAATTGCGACGGTTGGCATCGGAATCGGAGATCATTCTCCTTTCCGACGGGACGGAGACGGACGACGAGTCGATGTCCATTCTCCACGATATTTGGCGCGAGCCGATGACGGATCGGGAGATAAAATTCCGTTTCCGGAAATGGCGAGCCGACTGGATAAAGGAAATGGATCTCTGGAAGGCGAATCATTATCTGGAGACTCTTCTTTCTACGAGTCCGAACCTAATCTGGTACAAGAGTCGCGAGGGAGTTCATACGCTGGTAAACGACAGTTTCTGCCGGACAGTGAACAAGCCAAAAGAAGACGTGCAGGGCAAGCGGCACGCCTATATCTGGAATGTGGAGGACGACGACCCGGCCTGCATCGAGTCCGAGCGCAAGGTCATGGAATCGGGCAAGGTACAGATCGCGGACGAAGAGATTATCACGGGCGAAGGGCCGAGACTTTTGAAAACTTACAAGGCTCCCATTCGCGACCGCGACGGCGCCATGCTTGGCACGATGGGCATCGCCGTGGACGTTACTCGCGAGCGCGATTATTACGCTAGACTCGTTCGCAATAACGAGGCTTTGGAGTCCATTTTTACGAATATGGATTGCGGCGTAATTACCCATACCCTCGATGGCGAGAAGATCGTTAGCGTCAACAGGGCCGCGCTCCGTCTGCTCGGCTATGACACCCAGGAAGAAGCCCAGGCCGACGGCTTTAATATGGTCGCCGGATGCGTGTACGCGGACGACCGTCAGCGTCTTCGCAGGGCGATAGCCCAGTTGAGCAAGGAGGGCGAAAGCGCGAGTTACGAGTACAGGATTTGTCATCCCGACGGAAAGATTTATTACGTCATGGGCAACGCCAAGCTAATCGAGAAGGACGGCGAGCTTATTTGCCAGCGATTCATGATGGATTGCACTTCGCAGAAACTGGCCGAGGAAAAAGAGCTCATGGAGAAGGAGAAGCGACAGCAGGAGCTAATCCGCGCGCTTAGCGTCGATTACGGAGTCGTCTTTGTCGAGGATTCCCTGACCGGCGCGGGCTCCGTCCTGGAGATGAACAATGTCGCCGAGGCGAAAATGCGCGAGACCTTTTCCCAGCGCAAGCCTTTGAAGGAAATCATCGACGAATACATCGATACCTGCGTTCATCCCGACGATCGCGAGAGTCTCCGCTCCGCCATGTCGCTGGAGAATCTGCGCGAGCAACTGGCGAAAAAGAAAATTTTTTATATAAACTATCGCGTCCTGGACGGAAACGACGTTATTTATTACCAGATGAAGGCGGCGCTGGCCGGCAATTTGAACGACCAGCACGAGCTTGTCATAGGCCTTCAGAGCATAAATTCGCGAGTGCGTCAGGAGATAGAGCAGAAAAACCGTCTGGCCGAAGCTTTAAAAGCCGCCCGCAAGGCGAGCACGGCCAAAAGCATTTTCCTCTCCAATATGTCTCACGATATTCGCACGCCGATGAACGCGGTCATAGGCTATACGTCTCTCGCCCTCGCCCATCTGGAAGATCAGGGGCCCATCCGCGATTATCTGGAAAAGATTCTCGCCTCCGGCAATCACCTGATCAGTCTGATTAATAATATCCTCGATATGAGCCATATCGAGAGCGGCAAGATTCAGCTGGACGAAAAAGCCTGGGATCTTTCGGCCATTCTCCGCGAGCTTTGGAACATTGTCTATCCCGCAGCCCAGGCGAAAAAGCAGACGCTCATATTCAACGTGGATCATGTGAAAGACACGGTGATTCTCTGCGACAAGTTGCGTCTCAATCAGCTCCTGTTAAATCTTTTAAGCAATTCCATAAAATACACTCCCGACGAAGGGACGATCGAAATGAACGTCGAGGAGACGCCAGGGGATGACGAGACCTCGAGAAAGTACGAATTTCGCGTCAAGGACAATGGCATCGGAATGAGCGAGGAGTTTTTGACGAGGATATTCGAGCCTTTCGAGCGCGCGCAGACCTCTACTATCGCGGGAATACAGGGCACGGGACTCGGCATGGCCATAACGCGCAGCATCGGTGAAATGATGGGCGGCAAGATCGACGTGCGGAGCAATCTGGGGGAGGGCACGGAGTTTATTTTCACCGTAACTCTCAAGATCGCCGAAGCCGACGATCTGCTTGCCGGAGACGGACAACGGGCGGCGGAGTCTACAGAGACGAAAAACGCGCCTTCGCAAGCCTATCAAGGCTCTATTCTTCTCACCGAAGACAATCCCATGAATCAGGAGATAGCCTGCGAGTTTCTCAAGGACGCGGGCTATCATGTCGACATCGCCAATAACGGTCGCGAAGCGGTCGACAAGCTCATTACGTCTGATCCCGGCAAATACGATATCGTGCTTATGGACGTGCAGATGCCCGTGATGGACGGCTACGACGCCACCGAGTTAATCCGCGCTTTGCCCGACTCTCAATTAGCGGGGATCCCCATCATCGCGATGACCGCCAATTCCTTCGAGGAAGACAGACAGGAGGCCTTGCGCCGCGGCATGAACGCCCATATAGCCAAGCCGATCGACTTCAAGGTCTTGTTTAGAAAACTCGATGAGATATTGAAGATATAGACAGGACGCGGTCGCGCTTATGGCGCGGGGGGAGCGAAGTTCAAAGAAAAATAACGGAGCGGCTAACGCAATAGGCGGTCGCTTTAATTTGCCGAAAATTTTTATAAGTTAAGGAGAATAAATGGGATTATTTGACGGATTAGGAACGCTATTTGAACAGTTGATTAAAACGAATGGCCCAACAGTTCCTATGAATTTTCCTACTGTTCATATGCCTCCAAAACCAGTGAGAGATACTAACTCATTACTAGATAATGTATTTAGAGATGACGTTACGCCAAGTTTAGGAAGTGTAATACATTGCGATCTTTCTCCAATTCTTGGTCTATCTTTATTAAATCTAAATGCAGAGCATACTGGAATATATATAGGTAATAATCAAATAATT
>JAAUYY010000146.1 GCA_014804865.1 Desulfovibrio sp. | reverse complement strand
TTGATATTAAGCGCGACGCCAAAGAAACCCGGGCGGGGGATATCGCTTATCCCTCGCGGGCCTCCGGTGAGGCTAGTCCAGTTCAACATGGCCAGACGCACTATTTCGCCGAATCCCAGGGTAACAATCGCCAGATAGTCGCCGCGCAAACGAAGCACTGGGAAGCCGAGCCCAAGCCCGAAGAGAGCGGCGAGCAACCCTCCCAGGGGCAGACAGATCCAGAAGCCGAAGCCGAAATATTGGTGAAGCAACCCGTAGGCGTAGGCGCCAACCGCGTAAAATGCGACGTATCCAAGCACAAGCTGTCCCGCGAGACCGACAACGATATTCAGGCCGAGGGCCAGAATGATATAGAGCATGGCCGAGATCATGATGTTGGTCTGATAAAAGGAAGCCAGTAGCGGAACGGCGATTAGCCCGAGCAGGAGCGCGCCGAAAAAGCCGCGCCGGACAGCTTGATTCGCGGCCAGTTCATAAAAATCGATCTTGATAAAAGACGGAAATTGGACGATAGGCAGATTTCTGGCCTTGCGGGCGAACATCCAGTTCCAGAGAATAGAAAGGAAAAATATGGCTACGCCCAGATAAAGGACGCGCGCGAATTGCCAATCGACGCGGTTTTCGACGAGATTAAGCTTTATGCCCATCACCGGAAGGACGAGGAGCATAAACCAGATAGCCGTAAAAAAAGCTTTGCTTATTTTGGCCATGCTAGACCTTTTGCGCTTTCGGTTTGCCCAGGATGCCGTCGGGCCTGAATATTAAAATGAGAATCAGGATCGCGAAAGCGAGAATATCTTCGTAATTGCCCGAAAAATAACCGGTGGTAAAACTTTCGGCCAGCCCCAGGGTCAGGCCGCCGACCATGGCTCCCGGGATAGAGCCGATGCCGCCGAGCACGGCCGCGGTAAAGGCTTTCATTCCCGCTATGAAGCCTATGCCAAAATTCACCTGCCCCATATGCGAGGCGATAAGCACGCCGCCGAGGGCGGCGAGAGCGGAGCCTACGACAAAGGTAAGCGAAATGATTCGATCGGCGTTTATGCCAAGGAGAAGAGCCATTTTTCTATTTTGGGCCGTCGCGCGCATGGCTTTGCCCATCTTCGTATAACGGATAAAAAGGGTAAGCGCGCCCATGGATACGGCGCTCGCGATCAGGATCAGAAAATCGCTCGGCCCCATAACATAGTTAATGTACTCGAGGAAGTCCATCGGGGGCAGGAGGCGCGGGAACGGCACGAAATCGGAAGTTTGGGCAAGCAGCACATAGTTTTGCAGGAAGATCGACATGCCTATCGCCGAGATAAGAGGCGAGAGGCGCGGGGCGCCGCGAAGCGGTTTGTAAGCGACTTTTTCGACCGTGTAGCCGTAGGCGGAACACCAGACAATGGCTACCAGCGCGGCCACGATGAGGATGCTTTCCGTAGGGAAACCGTAAATGCCCAGGGCTCCAGCAACGAGCAGGGCTGTAAAGGCGCCCAACATATAGATTTCGCCATGGGCGAAGTTGATGAGCTCGATAATGCCGTAAACCAGCGTGTAGCCAATGGCGATCAGGGCGTAGATGCTCCCGCGGGTCAGCCCTCCGAAGAAAAGCTCTATAAAAAACTGTATATCCATGCTTTACCGTCGCGCCGCGAGGCGCGAGGGCGGGAAACCCCGCCCCTTTGCGAATCATTCAAGCACTATGCTGTCTTCGAGTTCCACAAATTTTCCGTCTTTGACCTGATAGATCGATAAGGCCATTCCGGCCGCGTCGCCCTTGTCGTTGAACTTGATGCTGCCGATGGGAGTATCCACATAATTTTCGCGCAGGGCGGCTTCGATGGCTTTTGTGTCGGTCGATCCCGCCTTCTGGATGGCGGCGAGCAAAGCTTGCGTCGCGGCGTAGGCGTTATAGTACCCGAAACCGGGCTCGGCGTCGTATTTTTTCAGATGTTGATCGCGAGCGCGCTTAAAGCTTTCGAGATTGCTTGTATCCTTGGGATAGGAGGCGTAAACGCCCTCGCTGTCCTTGCCCGTCATTTTCAGGAATGTCTCGTCCTTTACTCCGTCGGGGCCGATAAAAGGCGTGTCGAGTCTGTCGCGGCGCATCTGTTGCACCAGTTTCGAAGCGACGGGTTGATAGCCGCCGAAGACGACGATGTCAGGTTTTTCGCGGCGCAATTTGCGCACCACGGCTGAAAAATCTACCGCGTCGGGAGTAACGGCCTCAAAAAGCACGGTCTCGGCGCCGCCTTTTTCCATTAGCTCGCGGTTATAGTCGGCGAATCCCTTGCCATAGTCGCCATTGTCATGCAGATAGGCGATTCGCTTGGCCTTGAGTTTATCGAGCATGAACTGGCTGGTCAATTTCGCCTGGGCGTTGTCCTTGGCCACCGTGCGCATGAACAATGGATATTTTCCTTCCTCTGTTAGCGCTGGCGTAGTGGCCGTGGGCGAAATGGTAATTACCTCCGCGTTCTGGAAAAGAGGCAGGGAAGCAGTGGTCGGGCCGGAACAGATTGGGCCGACAATGACGTCGACTTCGTCGGAGATCAGCTTCGTGGCCGCGCTGGTCGCTTTTTCTGGCTTGCACTCGTCGTCCTGCGAAACGACTTCGACCATTTTGCCATTAATGCCCCCCTTGGCATTAACATCGTCGACGACAATCTTTACCGCGTTCAAACTGGGCGTTCCGTAGGAAGCTAGTTCGCCGGAATGGGCGCCCTGAACGCCGATTTTTATGGAGCCGTCCGCGGCGGCGGCGACTGTTCCCATGGCGAGAAGCGCGCCTATCGCGACGCCAGCGAGATATTTTCTCATAATCAAACTCCTTTTTATTCGCCTATCGCGACGATACGTCGTCCGAAAGCTACTCGGCGAGAGAATTTAATAGCGCGATCCCTCGCGTTTTTCGAGACGGGCGATTAAAGTTCAAGCTTTTTTGCTTGCCCTATAATGACGGTTGTGTCAATGGCTTTTGCGACAGTAAACGGCGCTTTTTTCAAAGCTCCGCCTCGCGAGCGGCGCGGGGAATTTTGTCCGAAGCCTACTTTTTGTTTTTCTTGTGACTCGAGCGGAAATTCAGGCGCATGGGCGCGTAATTGATGCCGAAAATGCCGCGCAAGGCCTTTTCGAGATACCGCGCGTAACTGTCGGGCACGCGATCCGCGTCGCTTACGAAAAATACGAAGGTAGGCGGCTCGGACTCGGCCTGCGTAAGATAGAAGAACTTCGCTCGGCTTCGGTTGACAATGGGTGGCTGATGGCGATTTAGCGCCTCTTGCATAGCGCGGTTTAATTGCCCTGTGCCCACGCGAATCTTGCATTCTTTAAATATCTTTTCCGCGAGCGGGAGGATTTTTTTCAAATTGGCCCCGGTTTTAGCTGAAACCATCAAAATGGGAGCGTAAAGCAATCCGCCGAAACTCTCCGCGAATTCTTTTTTAATGCGCGCCAATTTGTCCTGGGGAAGCAGATCCGACTTGTTGACCAGGATCATGAAGGGCGTCTTGCGGGTCGCGAGGAGCGTCGTAAGCCTTTTGTCCTGCTGGCTTGGCTCGTCCGAGCCGTCAATCACAAGCAAGGTAACGTCGGCTTTCGACGTCGTCTTGAGTGCGGAATTGACCGAAAATTTTTCGACTTCGTCCGTAATTTTGCTTCTTCTGCGAACGCCGGCTGTATCGACAAACTCGTAAATCTTTCCGTCAATATCGAAGCGCACGTCGACGCTGTCGCGCGTCGTGCCGGCCACGTCCGAGACAATCATCCTTTCTTCGCCCGCGATTGCGTTAATGAGAGACGATTTGCCGGCGTTGGGCTTGCCGAGCATGGCCAGACGGAGGACAGGTTTTTCGGGCAACTGCTCCGTCCAGTTTACGTCGTCCGTTTCCGGAGTCGGAAGCATGGCGACCAAATCCTGAAAAAGAGCGTTAATATTGTGTCCATGCTCGGCCGACACGGCCAGAAGCGGGAAGCCGAGCGCGTGAAATTCCGCGAGTTGCAAATCTTCCTTTTCAGCGCCGTCGACCTTATTAACCACGCAAAGCGTGGGCAGATTCTTGCGTCTGATATGCTCGGCCAAATGCTCGTCGAGGGGCAAAAGACCGGCGCGCCCGTCCACTACGAAAGCGACGGCTTGAGCCGAGGCGAGCGCTGCGTCGGTCTGATTCAGGATGTCGTTCTCGAAGCCCCTTATTCCGTCCGGGCCTTCCGCCGGAGCGTCGTTCGCGTCCAGAGTAATGCCTCCCGTATCGACAATGATGAAAGGCCGGACGCCCGGGCGCCGGACGACGCCCTCCATGCGATCCCTCGTTACCCCGGGACGGTCATGGGTAATGGCCCTGTTGCTTTTTATCAGACGATTAAAAAGCGTGGATTTGCCGACATTCGGACGACCCGCCAGGACAATTACCGGAAGTTTTCCCTTTATATCTTCGGACATATTATACCTCCGCGAGCAAGTTTATATTTCTGGCGCCTCGACGTCGACGGGTATCGGCGGGGGAAGCTCGCCTACGCTCGACTCGCTGTCCCACTCTGGCGCGCAGACAAATTCGGCGCCGTCAGGCAATATGATTCGCATCGAATGAAGACTCAAGGCGCCGGGTTTCCCGTACTTTTCGTCGCCGACGACGGGGAAGCCGACCGCGGCCAGTTGCGCCCTTATCTGGTGAGTCCGGCCCGTGCGAAGCCAGATTTGCAAAAGAGTTTTTCCGTCGGATCGACGCAAGGGCCGAACGACGCAAAGCGATTCTTTTGCGTAGGGAACAGGGCTTTTATACGCCCGCATTTTTGTCATGTTTTCGCGCGTTTCCTTGCGCAGAAAATGTCTCAATAGCCTTGGCCCGTCATAAGGCCAGTCGCCCTCGACCCAGGCGAGATATTCCTTCCGGGCGAGACCGTTAGCCAGCCATTCCTGCGCTCTGCGCAAAGCTTCGTAAGAGCAGGCCACAAGAATCGCGCCGCTGGTGTCTTTGTCCAGACGATGGCAGGGCGTCGGTTTGAAACGAAGCTCGGGGCAAGCGGCTACCAGTCTCGCGCTCAAGGCGTCGTCGTGATCCGAGCCAGGCTGAACGGGCATGCCGACTGGCTTGAAATAGGCTCTTAAACCGTCAATCTCGCCGATTAGCGGCGGAAGCGACGGCGTTTCGGGAGAGACCGCGGACAGCTCGTCCTCCCGCGATTGCTCCGATAACTGGGCGGCGAAAGGCGGCAGACGCACAATGTCGCCGACCGCGACTCTTTCGAATGGCTTGCAACGTTTTCCGTTGCGTCGAATCTGTCCCGTGCGGATCCATCGATGCAACAGATTTGAGGGAAGCGACAGACGCCGCTCAAGGAACCGGAGTAATTTTTGTCCGCTCTCCGCTTCTTCCACCGGAGGAAAGTCGAATAATTCGTCGCTCATAAGGAAAGCGTTTAAAGGCGCGCTTAGCTATCTTCAGACGAAGCCGCGCGGACGCGTCGCGAAAAATTTTTTAACGGGGATCGCGAACTTGTCGCGTTCCGGAGGCTTCGCCGCCGGAGCGTTGTCATGCGTCGCGACCGAAAAACGCG
>JAAUYY010000145.1 GCA_014804865.1 Desulfovibrio sp. | reverse complement strand
TTATCTCGCAAGGGCTCGGAGACCGAGCATCTAGCCTTATCTGGCGCTCGCGTCCCTCCCTGGGTTCTAGATCTGGCCGATTTGGCGACAGAAACCAGATCTCTAAAGCATTACTTTCAAAACGGAGTCAGAGCTCTCCCGGGACTTGAATACTAATGCCGCCCTCCAACGCGATTACGCTTCGATTCGCAATCTTTTTTCCCATTATTCGCTCATGAACCTGAAGATTTATATAGCGGCTTCCTTTAAACATATGCATGGAGCGCGGCTGTTTGGCCGCGAATTAAGGAGGCTGGGTTATACGATTCTCGACTGGACTGAAAAGGCGACGCCGCCTCCGGGCCTAACGCCAGCGGAGAGGCGAATCTGGATGGACACGGATCAAGAAGGCGGGCAGGTTTACAAATTTTGTCGCGACGCCTGTGTTAAGGCCGATATACTCGTATATTATGGGGAATCGGGGCAGGACGCAGGAGTCGAAGTGGGAATCGCTTCCGCGTCGGGAACGCCTATTCTGGGGATACGCGGCCCTCTTGAAGGTCCGGGGCTCAT
This sequence comes from Desulfovibrio sp., assembly GCA_014804865.1. The sequence continues at coordinate 4,844 of JAAUYY010000145.1, read as the reverse complement.
GTTGCATGGGGCGACTGACGTCTGGGTCGAGGACGCGGAAGGGGCGCTCGAACTTTTGGGGAAACTCGCGAGCTTACGCGAAACAGGCTTTATTGTTTCAGGAGACGAGGATCCGCGATTGGCGACGCTCGCGTCGAGATTGCGCGAAAGACTTCAGGATTAAAAAAGAGTCGTTTGAAAGTTTTTTTCGCGGACGAATTCAAGAAAAAATTTTTCCATATCTTTATCGGGTAAATCCCCCGGATAATGGAATATCTGGAACTCTGGAGTCTCCAGGCAAAAATGTCTTAAATAAAAGCTCTCTTCGGGCGCCTCCCCGTACTTGCCGTCTCCATAAAGCGGATGTCCAATAGACGCGGCGTGCGCTCGGATCTGGTGTCGCAACCCCTTCTTTATCTCGCAGATCGCGACTGTTCGAATACCGTCGGCCTTCGAGAAACTCCCGAGAGGAGTAAACGCGGTAATATGCAAGGGTTCGGCTTGACCGCTCAAGATTCGCGTCGCGCGGCGGTTGTCAATATCAAGGGCGCGGGAGGCGATCGCCGGAGTCTTGAGCTCTCCCGTAAGAATCGTTAAATAATATTTGCGACAGCTCCCGCGGTTTTCCATACGCCGGAATTTTTCGCAAAAACTGTCGTCGGATCCGATAATCAGACCGGAGGAGCGAAAATCGAGTCTTTGCAGAAGTTTTGGCGGCGTTTTTCCGCGGCCTAAAGTTAAGGCGCTTTTTATCCATCCCTCGAGCGACGAACCCTCGCGTCCCGCGAGTTCCTGAGTGTGCAAGCCGGGCGGCTTGTCGAAGACGTAAATATTGTTTTTTTCCCCAATAAAAAGCGGTTCCGGCGCGGTCGAAGCGGGCAGCGGGAGAATGGCGAGTCTGTCGCCTTTTTTTAATTTTTGTCCCGCTCGGCAGGGATTGCCGTTCACTAGCGCTCGACCGTCGGCTATCGCGCGACGACGCCCGCGCAGTCCCATTTCTGGGAAGAATAGAAGCAGAGCGTCGTCCAATCTTGAGCCGACGAGACTTTCGGGGATCTCCTTTTCGCTCATGTTCGTTTTCTTTCCGCGAATTCCTTGAGAACGTTCAAGACAGCCTCCGGGTCGTGTTTGCCGGGATCGTTCTCATAAACCATTTCCCGATCAATCGAGCGAATACCCATTTCGCGCAATTTGTCTTCCATGCGCGAGGTAAAAGAGCCAGGGTACGCTCCTCGTTTTTTGTCAATCAAAACGTATCCCAATAATTTTCCGACGGGGGCCTCTGGCGCTTCCTTGCGCAGGGTGTCCAATATGACTTCGACCTGTTCGGGAATCGTCAGTCCCTGCAATTCGGGATCATAACCGGTATTTGGGATAAAAATTTTCGCCGCCTCGGTTTCGGCGACAGCGCGGCCTACTCCCTGGGGAACCAGATTGGCGACTATGCTCGAATAGAAGCTCCCCATGGGATAGACGACGACTTTCGCTCTGCGTATGAAATCTTCGGATTCGGGAAAAACGGCGGGGAAACAGTCAATCGGCTCGCTTTCCAGGGAGGCGACCGATTCGTGCACAGTGAGAAAAAGCGACGCGACCGGCGCGGGAAGTTTTTTAAAAAGATGTTGTCCGACTATTGTGGATCCGTTTTTCAGCCGCGCGCCGAGATGGAGATTGGCGCTCGTTATGGGAAGAACCGTGCCGCGAGCGCGAAGAACTTTCGCAAAAAGGTTAATAGCCGAAATGAAGTCGCGATTAAACTCCAGATAAGCGCCGGCGATGCAGAGATTTCCCAGGTTAGCCCCGCGAGCCTCGAAATCGCCGGGCATACGTTGAAAGAAGAAACGCAGACAGCGCGAAAGAACGTCGCGGGCGGCGTCCGGTATATCTCGCCAGCGCTCGCGCGAGAAGCCCGAGAAGCTTGAAAGCTCGGCGCGGGCTTCTTCGAAAGAAATATTCGTAGGTATGCGGAAATCGCAAAGATTAATGATCTCCGGAGTCGCGAAGGATGGATCCGCAAGGGAAAGAAGGCGATTGCGGATATCGCCCACCGCGGGAATGGCGAAAGTCTTTCTCAAGATTGCCGAGCTTCCGCCCGAATCGAAGGTTGTTACCAAATGGACGGTATTTGGCAAGTCAGTCGCAAGCGCTCGCGCGAGTCGGCGCAAGGCTGTGCCGCCGCTGAAAAATACGATCTTGCCAGCCTTCAAACGCCTGACTCCTGCTCGTCAAATCCCAGTTCGCGCATCCGTAAATATATTAATCTGCTTATCCAGGCGTCCGTCGCCGCGTAAGCGATTTGCTTTGGGGCAAGGTCGCGCAGACTCCAGTTGGAACATTGCGGGCCTTTGGAAATGCGCCAACCGAAAAGACTCGCGGCCAGGGTGCGCAGACCGCGACTCTGAAAATTGCTCCGCTCCGCGAGAGTCCCAAGATCGACGACATTTCGCGGCTCGAAGGGATATATTTCCGAGAGAACACGCATATCGTCGCCAATTCCGGCGCCTACTTTAACTATTTCGGGATTCGCGAGAAGATCCGCGCATTCTTTGCCAAACGGAAGCCAGCCAAGCTGGATCAGATACGCACTATGCTCAGTAGCGAGCTGGATGAGAGAAGGGGAATTTTTTTTGCCTTTTTGGAAAGTGGGACGCGTTTCTGTGTCAAAACCCAGGATGGATTCTCCGCTTAATTCCGTCAAGGCTTCGCGCAGTTCGGAATCGCGGCGTATCACGCGCACGTCTCCTTCGAAACGGACGAGAGGCATGGCGTTTATTTCCTCGGCGGTCGGCTTGCGCCTTAAGCGGTCAAGGGAGTCTTCCATCTACTTCCCAACGCAGAATTGAGAGAATATCTTGTCAAGCATTTCTTCCCGACCGGCGAGACCGACGACTTCGTCCAAAGCTTCCGAGGCGGCGTCAAGTCGGGAAAGACGGCAATCCCAGGTCAAATCGCGGAGCGTTTCGTCGCGCAAAGCGACCAATTCGTCTCTCGCGCGGGTCAGCGCCAATGACTGACGCGAATTTGGAGCCAATTCGTCTTCCGAGCGATCCAAATCGCCAAGTATCGTCTTTTTGATCAGAGTCGCGAGTTCGTCAATATTCTCTCCGCTCTTCGCGCTTACAGCGATGGAGGGGCGTGAGACGAGGGCTTGCGGCGGCTGGAAGTCCGGCGGGAGAAGATCCAGCTTATTATAAACTACGATTATATTGTCCCGACCGGAGAGAGCGCGAAGCTCCTTATCGAGCGCCGCGTACTTCTCCGGGTCAGTTTTTGCCGAAAGATCGATAATCAGCAGAATTAAATCCTCTTCTCGAGCCAGTTCGCGGCTTTTTTCAATTCCCAGAGATTCGACTGGATCAGTCGAATCCGCGTCGTCGCGAAAGCCGGCCGTATCGAGGAGGCGAAGGGGGAGATCGTCAATAATAATATTTTCTTCGATGAAGTCGCGCGTCGTGCCCGGGATGTCGGTTACGAGAGCGCGATTTTTCGAGGAAAGGGCGTTCAGCAAGCTGGATTTGCCCGCGTTTACAGGGCCAGCGAGCATGACGGAGGCTCCTGTCCTCAAGGCGTTCGAGCGGGCGGCCGCTCTTAAAAGCCCTTCGATGTCGTCAATGATCGAGTCAAGACGAGTTATAAATTCTTCGTTCTCAATAGACGGGATTTCGTCATCCGGAAAATCGACTCCCGCCTGCGCCAGGGCGCGCAACTCGTCCGTTTTCGCGCGAAACGCGGCGATTCTCTCGCCTAAATGACCGCGCAATCGTTTAAAGCTGTCCCTCGCGACCGCTCGAGAGGGAGAAGCGATTAATTCCGCTATCGCTTCGGCCTGAATTATGTCTATGCGACCGTTAAGGAAAGCTCTCTTGCTAAATTCTCCGCGTTCGGCGGGCCTGGCTCCGCGGGAAAGAACCGCTCGCAAGACCAGATCGACAAGCGCCGCTCCCCCGTGGCAATGAATTTCGGCTATGTCCTCGCCAGTAAAAGAACGCGGCCCCGGCATATAAACGGCTAAAACCTCGTCCAGACGCTCGCCGTTTTCGTCCATGACGATGGCATGACGCATTTTCCATGGAGCGAACTTGTCTCGCGGCTCGCGAGTCAATCGCGCGCTCTCTTTAAGAATTCGCAAGGCGTCCGGACCGGATACGCGAATAACTCCGATTCCGCCCGCCCCTCGAGGCGTGGCGATCGCCGCGATAGTTGACATTTAACTTCGCCCGTTTTTTTTGGGAAAGATAAGCACCTTTTTTAGAGGACCGTCGCCCGAGCTTCGCGTCTGGATATCTTCGAAATCCTGCAAGCATAAATGGACGATCCGCCTATGAAAAGACGACAGCGGACGCGTGGAGAAAGGACGTCCCTGGCTTTGAGCCTTTTCGGCGAGGGAGCGGGCGATCTCGCATAATTTGTCTTCCTGACGACTGCGATAGTCGCCAATATCGATTTGCAATTTCAAGGGCGCGTTCATCGTTCGAGACAGGATTCGCGAGGCGATATATTGAACGGCCGCCAGAGTTTGACCTTCGCGACCGATAAGCAACCCCGCGTCGCCTTCCCAGGGCGCCTTTACCCGCGCGGCCCCCGGCGTAATTTCCACGCTTAACTCCAGTTCTTTTCCGGCGATGGGCGTCAAGAGTTTGCTTACGATTTCTCGCGCCGATTTTTCCAGAAGCTCCTTATCGACTTCGACGGGAGAGATCATCGACGAATCGCCTTCGTTCTCAATGAGTTCTTCCTCGAGTTCGGGTTCGTCTTTTCTCTCCCCATCGACTCTGGAGAGTTTAGCGTCGTTATCCCTGGCGAATTTTCGAGGCTCGGGTTTGAAACGGGAGTTGGTAGGTCGCGAGCGAGGCTTTCCCCCTCTT
>JAAUYY010000144.1 GCA_014804865.1 Desulfovibrio sp. | reverse complement strand
GGGCGTTACTTCGGAGCCGAGGGAAGCTCTCAAGGCGAATCCGGCCTACGAGTTCGCGGAAATGAAAGAGCACGATCGTTGTTGCGGTTGCGGCGGCTCTTTTAACCTGTTCCACTACGACTACTCGCGCAAGATAGGACAAAGAAAAAGAGACAATATCGTGGATTCCGGAGCCGAAGTGGTTACGACCAGTTGCCCCGCGTGCATGATGCAGCTCGAAGATGTATTGTCTCACAACGGCGATCCCATAAAAGTGAAACATACTATGGAGATCTACGCGGAATCTCTCGACTAGGAAGGCGAGGACGAGAAAAATCGCGTCTCGCAACCTTCCTCGGCAACCGGCCCGCGCGTTCGTCGCGCGCGGGCGAAAACGCGCCGAGCATAAGGTTTCGCCTTATTTAAATAATCGGCTTCCGGCCAAAAGCTTGTTCAAGGAGAAATAACAATGCCGCCAGTGGATCCCCATTTAGCGGAAGAGTTCGCGGCGAAGGCCGCGATGGTCAACGCCGTCGTGCAGGAGTTGCCCAATATGGCCGCGGCGCTAACCTACGCCGTCGATATTTGCGATAAAAAGGCGCCCGCCGAAATGCTGGCCGACGAGCCCGGAACCGCCCAAGGCCCTCTCGGGCCGAACAAGGTGCCGACCAGAGTTCAAAAAGTCCTCGCCGCTCCGGCTTTGTCCGACGACGAGTTCTCCCGCCTGGAGGAAGATTGCAAGGCGAAAAATATTCTCTGTCTTAAAGACGGTCTGCGGAAATATCTCGCGGGTATCGATGTGGGCGTGTCAAACGCGATTTGCGGAATCGCAGCAAGCGGCACATGTATGGTTAACACCAATGGCGAAGACGAAAGACTCGCCGGAATGATATCCGAAATCAATATAATTATATTGAAGAAAAGCGAAATCTATCCGAATCTGCCAGCCATCACAGAAATCCTGCGCAAGACGATGGACGCCGCTCCGGGAACATTCACCACGCTCATAACGGGCCCAAGCCGAACTGCGGATATCGAGCGAGTAGCCGCCGTCGGAGTCCACGGCCCCTTGGAATTGCACATACTTTTACTGGAGGATCAAGCCGATGCATGAGGCTCCGACTACCCTTTCCAATTATCGCAAACAAATAGACGAGGCGTTAGCCGACGATTTCCTGCGTCGCACGCTGGACACTTTCGCTGTAGCCTATAAAGCGAACCGCGAAAACGTATTTAAGGAAATTGACGAGCGCGGCTTGATCCGCAAGATCGCCGACGCCAAGGATGACGCCTGCAAAAACATGGAGGCGCTTTACGAGCAGTTTAAGGTCGAAGCCGAAAAACGCGGCGCTATTGTGCATCGAGCCAAAGACGCGGACGAGGCCAACGAAATCATCGTAAAGATCGCCAAGGAAAATAATGTCAAAAAGGTTGTGAAATCCAAATCCATGACCGCCGAGGAGACTCAGCTAAATATCGCTCTCGAAAAGGCGGGAATGCAGGTGGATGAAACCGACCTTGGCGAATGGATTATCCAGTTGCGGCACGAAGGCCCGTCGCATATGGTCATGCCGGCCATACATTTGTCCCGCTATCAGGTCGCGGACAATTTTGAGAAGGAGACAGGCGAAAAGCAGGATGGCGAGGACGTTCAACGACTAGTCAAAGTAGCCCGCGTGCAATTGCGTCGCAAATTTATCGCGGCCGACATGGGCGTTACCGGATGCAACTTTGCTGTAGCCGAAAACGGAGCTATCTCGACGGTCACCAACGAAGGCAACGCGCGCATGGTGGAGACTCTTCCGCCAGTGCAGGTAACTCTCGTCGGCCTTGACAAATTGGTGCCAAATCTCGAAGTCGTGATGGACGCCTTACAGGTGCTTCCGCGCAACGCGACCGCCCAAAGACTGACCTCTTATGTCAGTCTCATCGATGGCGCGGTTCAATGCGAAAGCGCTCCGAACGGGAAAAAGATTCTGCATATCGTATTTCTCGATAACGGACGCACGGAAATCGCCAAAGATCCCCTCTTCTCGCAGATCTTCCGTTGCGTGCGTTGCGGCGCCTGCGCGAACGTCTGTCCGGTCTTCCGTCTCGTCGGCGGTCACAAGATGGGTTATATCTACATTGGCGCCATCGGTCTGATTCTAACCTATTTCTATCATGGCAAAGACAAGGCGAAGGTGCTCTGTCAGAATTGCGTGGGTTGCGAGTCCTGCGCGAATATTTGCGCGGGAGGCATAGATCTGCCCAGATTGATCCGCGACATACGCGCCAGAGTTACCGACGAACAGGGCGGCGGAGCGCAAGCGGCGCTTCTGGCCAGCGTCATGAAGAATCGCAAGTTGTTCCATACTCTGCTCAAATTCGCGAGCAAAGCGCAGAGACCTTTTACCGGAGGAACTCAATTCCAGCGCCATTTGCCCAATATGTTTCTTGGCAAACATGGATTTAAGGCTTTGCCGGCCATCGCGAACAAATCGTTCCGCGACCGTTGGCATAAGATTAAACCTCGCGTGTCAAATCCGGTAAAGAAGATCGCCATTTTCAGCGGTTGCGCTCAGGATTTCATCTACCCCGAGCAACTCGAAGCGGCTGTAAAAGTCATGGCCGCGAAGAATGTCGCCATCGACTTTCCCGAGGAACAGACCTGTTGCGGTCTGCCCGTAGAAATGATGGGTCAGCGCAAAACGTCCATCGACATCGCCAAGCAGAACGTCGACGCCTTTAATCCCAAGGATTACGATTATATTGTAACCTTGTGCGCGAGTTGCGCTTCGCATTTGAAGCATGTCTACCCCAAGATTCTTGGCGAAGACGGCTCGTACGCGGCCAAAACTCAGGATTTCGCGGACAAGATCATCGACTTTAGCTCTTTCGTCCATGACGTTCTGGGAATGAATCCCGACGACTTCAAGAAGACGGACGAGAAAGTCGCCTATCACGCTTCCTGCCATCTTTGCCGCGGACTTAAGGTCAAAGACGCGCCGCGCGAATTGATCAGGGACGCCGCCGAATACGCGCCGAGCGAAGAAGAGGAAGTCTGTTGCGGCTTTGGCGGAACATACTCCATGAAGTTCCCGGAAATCTCCGGCGAACTCATGAAGAACAAGATAAAGAACCTGACGGACACTGGCGCGACTCGCGTCGTAGTCGACTGCCCAGGTTGCGTAATGCAGATCAAGGGCGGAGTCGAAAAACAGAAAGCGAACGTCAAGGTGCAACATATAGCCGAGTTGCTCGCGGAAAATCTTAAGGATAAAGACGCGAATAAATAAAAACTCTCGCGCTCCTGTCCCGCGATCGACTCGTACGAATCGTCGATCGCGGGATTTTTTACGCCCCGGAGATCCCGCGATTGGCTTATTAGCGCAATCTAAAAATGGAACTCAAATCTCTCAATCGATTTTATCGCCAGCATTTCGGTTAAACATCGTCGGAGTCAATCAATACGTTTTAAATCGATGGTCGCTAATCTGATATTAGTACGCTTTTAAGTTCCCCGCGCTTTTCAAGGATCGCTAAATAAAAATTAACCTTTACATAAAATTGCGGCTCGCTTATAAAAATATATACTCGCGTTCGAAAACGGTTCGCCCGCGAGAAACCGCGACAATCTTATCCCCAGGAGAATCTCATGCGCGCGCTGATCATGATCGCCTTAATCTGCCTCCTCGCCATTCCCGCCCAGGCGGCCTACACTGGCCCGGGCGCGGTCGCCAATTCGACGACCGTTCAAGCCGCTAAAAAAATGAGCGACGATAGCCGCGTCGCGCTAACCGGAAATATCGTTAGCCGCATAGGCGACGATAAATATTTATTCAGGGATGGCACTGGCGACATAATCGTCGAGATTGATGACGAAGATTTTGGCGGTCAGGACGTTTCCGCGCAAAATACCGTCATAATTATCGGCGAAGTCGATAAGGATTTTGGACGCGACCCGGAGATAGACGCGAAAGCGTTGAAAGTAATAAAGTAAAAAAAGAATAGCTCATAAAAAGCCCCGAGAAATCGGGGCTTTTTTGTATCCGTAGTTTATCGTTTTCCGCGATCGCAAAAATAAAAGCTAGTCCAAAAAAAAACGACATAAAATTAGGATTTGGATTTATGGCGTTATCATTTAACCAATTTATCGCCTCGGCAAAGCCTTGACGCGCCGATTTCCGCGTCCATTTTATTGCCAAATTGATTGACGCTTCGACTCCGTCGCTTTCCGAGTAAAGCAAATTCAAGTTATATTGAACTCTTTTGTCGCCTTTCTGAGCGATATTTTTATGCAATCCAAATATCTCGCAAGCATAACACGAACTGAATTTCGCCGCTCTTCGCCGTAATGCGTAATTATAAATAAAATTTCTTATAGCTGAATCGCGCGACTTTCGCGTCATGCTCTTTTGATTTTATTAATAATTTTCATGAATTTTGGATTGTCTCAGCAAAAAACCACTGTAAAGCGTCAAATTTTTCCCGAAATCAATCTTTGCGTCAGGCTTTTTAATTTACATTTACAGGCGCGTATTTCTCCACAATACACGGCGGAAGGTTATTGACCACATAACGTCGCGATAAGAGGTTGAAACCGTATCTGGAGAGGGACGCCCGCGTCCAGACCGCGTAGGTAAACTGAATAAGAGCGCCGCCGGAATCATGGAGTATTTTCCAGATTTCGCGCATTATTGTCGCTATGCTATCGTCAGGCATATTTTTTAAAGGCAAGGAAGATATCACCGCTCTGATGGGCGCGAGGTTTCCAAAGCCGGAGACAATATTTCTGAGATTTCTCGCGTCGGCTATGAGAAATTTAACTTGAGGGTAATAACTTCGGAAGGCGCATTTAAAGGTTTCGCAGCTGTCAATGGCAAGGATATTTTCAGGTTTTACGCCCAGGGAAAGCAATTCGCGAGTCACTACGCCCGTGCCTGTGCCCAGATCGATAAAAAACCCGCCGCGATTTTCGCTAGCGGCGAGATTGGCCAGCGTATGCGCCAGCGCGTGTCCGCTGGGACATAGGGAACCAATCGCGAGAGGCGTCTTCAAAAATTGTTTTAAAAACAATATCGAACTTTTATTCATTATTTTGTTCTTTACCTGATTAGCCGCGTTTTTCCGTCCTAGAGGGCGCGTGATTCGCGCGTAGCCATAAATTAGCCCTTTCGCTCTTCTATGTTTTCGCGTATTTCGGCGGGAATTTTCCTCTGTGAAATTCGTTTCGCGCTAACGTATTTTAAACGCGACTAAACGCGCGCAAGATTTCATGAGACGCGCGTGACCGAATCCAAAATCTTCTTATAGCTGCGGCTTTTTTCGCTCAAATATCGCGGAAACTGGGCAAAAATTTAGGCTCCTTCCAGCCTGTTCCAAAAGGAGCCCTTTACTTGAAATATCTTATTTCAATATTTTTAACACATTTACGTCAATCTCGGCGGTTTTGCCATAATCGCGGTCGATTTTTCCAGAAATGAGAACCGTATTTTGAGGCGTTACGCTTCGCTTCCCAAAAACTTTCTTGCCTGCTTCGACCGTAATTTCGCCGCTCT
>JAAUYY010000143.1 GCA_014804865.1 Desulfovibrio sp. | reverse complement strand
GCCTATCTCATCCGAACCCTGACCTTTTACAATTATCCCAAAGGCTCCCTGGCCGACACCAAACCGGCCTAAGCGGCGCGGACAGCTTATCCGTCAATTCAATTCAAATATAACAGTCAAACCCTCAAAGGACCAAACATGGGCGGAGCGATCTCAAGCATTTTTGGCGGCGGCTACTCCGAGCCGGAAACTCCCGAAATAAAACAGCAGCCAATCCCCGAACAGGAAAAGGAGCCGGTCTCCCAGGCCGTCCGCGACGCCGAGCGTCGCAAGCTGGCCGCGAGGCGCGGCATGTCCGGCACTATCCTGACAAGCCCGCTCGGGACCACTGGCCAGCGTTCAGGCTCCCTCGGCATACTCGGCGGCCAGAAATAAGTCGGCGAAGGGAATTTCAGCCTTCCCCGCGCCCGCGGGGGTGTTTCCGTTTTTGGGAGATGATCGGACTGCTAAAAGCTGCCTTCCCCGCGTCCGCGGGAGGCGTTGCCTTCCGATTGAAGGGCTTCGAGAGTAGATGGGAACGGAGCGGAGGGCGGGCGCGAGGTTAGGCTCGCGCGGACAGGGACGACGCCGAACGCGGACAAATTACGTCCCGATCGCCAAGAGCTTCGCCGTCTTCGGCGAAGCGAGTTAAAGTTTTTGAAAGGGGAAAAGGGGGCGCGGGGGAAAAGGGGAAAAATTTTTTCAAAAATTTTTCTACTTGTCCCCCGCCGTCGCGTAGCGAAGGAGACAAGCGATGAGCGACGAATTGAGAAGGGCGCGGGAGATAGGCTCGCGGATGATGGCCGAGCGGAGCAAGCGGGAGGCGGCGTGGAGGGAGGCTCGCAAGTGGATATGTCCCTGGCGCGGGCGGTTTACGGGGGACGAGGATTTATACGATCGCGGGCCGGAGGAGCTGGCCTTGTTTACTGGCGCGGCGTCGCAGTCGGTCATACGCGGCGCGTCGGGGATTACGAGCGGCATGACGCCGAGGAATATCAGCTGGTTCAAGCCGGCCTTCGCGGACGACATTTTGATGGAGGCGTCCGGGGCGCGGAGGTGGCTGGACGAGCTTGACCTTCGGATGAAGGACTGTCTGGCCCGGGGCGGATTTTACCAGGCGATTCAGAATTTCAACACGGATCTGCTCTGGGCCGGATGCGCCTTATTGTACGCCGAGCGGGACGGCGGCGGCATGCGCTACGAATCGATCCAGATCGGGACCTTTTGCGTGAGCCTGGACAAGGATTCCATGCCGGAGGCGGTTTATCGGACATTCAATTTGACGATCTCGGAGGCGGCGCGGATCTTTGGGCGCGAGAGACTAAGCGAGGCTGCGGCGAACAAGCTTTCGGGGGATCCGTTCGCGACGATCGAGATAAATCATTTTGTGATGGCCGAGGAGGGAAAGATCAAGAGCCTGTGGTTTGAGACGAACTCGGGCGAGAAGATCCTGCGCAAGTCCTTTTATTACGAAATGCCCTATTTCTTCGCGAGCTGGAACGACGGCGCGACGCCCTATGGCACGGGTCCCGGCGACGAATGCCTGGCCGACGCCCGTCAGATGGATCTGCTCGAGCGTCATAAGCTGGCCGGTCTCGGGCGGCTGGCGGATCCGCCGGTCGTGGCTCATCCCTCGCTCAAGGACGCGGTCGATCTGGAGCCGGGCGGGATTACCTGGGCGAACGAAAACATGCGGATTCAGCCCTTGCTCGATCTTTCGCCCTACGCCCAGGCCATGCGCTGGCTTCAGGAGGAAATTCAGGTCGTGCGCCAGCGACTTGACCAGGGCCTGATGGCTTCGATCTTCGCCTCGATCCCGCTGGATCAGCGACCGCGCGACATGTCGGCGACGGAGTTCCTGGAAAGGAAGCGCGAAGCCCTGCAACAATTGGGTCCGGTCATTTCGGCCTACGAGCCGCGCGCCCTGATCCCCTGCCTTTTCCGAACCCTTAATACCCTCGATCGCTCGGGAATGATCCCGCCGCCGCCCGACAATCTGAAGGGTTTCAACCTGCCGATGAAGATCGAGTTCGTCTCGCCGCTGGCCAACGCCCTACGCCAGACCGGAGCCGAAACGGCTCGCGCCCTCTTCCAGTCGGCGTCCGAAATTTACCAGGCGACGCAAATGCCCGAAGTGTTCGATAAGGTGGATATGGATCAGCTCATCGACGAACTCGCCTCCGGCCTCGGCGCTCCCGGGTCGATCGTTCGATCCGACGAGGAAGTGGCCCAGATTCGCGAGCGTCGCCAGCGGGAACAGCAGGCTCTCCAGGAGCAGGCGCTAGCTGCCCAGATCGCCCAGGGAGGTAAATGAGGCGAAAAGGCGCGAGGGGATCGCGAGGGAAACTCTCTCGGGAGTTTTCCGAATCCGGTCCGCCGAATCCCGCCCGCCAAATCCCGCCCGCCTCATTTTTGCTTTGGCCTTCCGTCGGAGTTTTCGGCAGCGCGCATTTTACGCCCGAGGGTTCCGCGAACGCGAGGGAGCGTTCCGCAAAAATATTTGCCTCTCTCTTGACTGTCGCCCTTTTTATTGCTCCACGTGGAGCGGGGAAGTTGAATTGGGGAAAAACGATAGCCGGAGCGTCGCCGGATAGCGCGAGCCGGAGAGGCCGAAACTCGCCGGAGAATAAACGGGGCGGATTTTTATGCAACCTGTCATCCTTCGTAGTCTGATGGAAATCTGCGTCCAGATGGGCGTCGGTCCCGAGACTGTCAGGCGCTGGCGGGACGAAGGCGCGCCCATAGCCCTCGAAGGCTCGGGCGGAAAAACGCGCTACAGTTGCGAGGCGGCCGAGCTGCAGGCCTGGAGACTGAAACGCAGTCGGGAAAATATTTTATCAGGGAGAAAAACGCGATGAGCATGAAGCCTGATCTCACGGATCCCAATACGATCGCCGACCTTGCCCAGGACTTCTCGGCCAAATGGGAGGGCGGAATAAGCGACGACAGGGACGACCCGGGCGGGCTGACCATGTACGGCGTCGCGACCCATTTCATGACCTCCTTCGCGAGGACAAAAGACGGGCGGGCCCTTTGCGCCAAATATAATATCGATCGCCCGATAACCAGGACTTCCATGCGGGCGATCACGCGACAGGCCGCGCGGGAAATACTCAAAACGGCTTTTTTCCCAGGCCTTGCGGGACTTCATCCGGCCCTGGCGATCCTGACCTACGACGCCCGCCTGAACTGCGGAAGCGGCCGCGGCGACAGGTTCCTTCAAAAAGCCGCCCGCGTAAACGAGCCGGGATTGGCCGTCGACGGGATCGTAGGCCCCAAGACAAGAGCCGCTTGCGAGCAAAATATTTCCGCCCTGGCAAGGACGGCGATCTTTTATCGCGAAGACTATTATTACGAGCTGGCCCGCTCGAAGCCTTCCTTCAGGAAATTCCTGACCGGCTGGCTAAACCGTACCCGCGACCTGCGCGAATATATCAAGCCCTATCTTCCGGGCTAGGGGTTGAAAAGTCAATTCCGGGCAGGCAAGAGGAAAAATTTTTGAAAAAATTTTTCCCCTTTCCCCAGCCGAGCTGGATAAACCCCCCGAACCCCCCTTTTCCCTTTCAAAAACTTTAGCTCGCGCCTCCGCTATCGCGGCGTCGCTCTTGTTTTTAACACGTCGTTCCTCGCTGTGTCACTATTTTCGAGCCGACGCGCCTTTTTCGGCATTGCCCGCGCGGAAGCCGTCGTCCTCTCGAAGGCCGTCCTCTCAATCCTTTCTCTCAATCGCGCGAGCGCGAGAGGAGACGCTCGATTAGCTCGCGGGCGGTCGCGTCGCCCTTTAGGGCGCGGAAAGCGGTTTCCGGCGTTCCCGGGCTGGCCGGGGCCGGATCCGGTTTGGGGATCGGCGGCGGCGCGAAGCGTTTGGCGCGGGTATAGACGAGGATTTTGTTGATGTCCGAAGGCCTGGGATAGAAGGGCGAGGAGCGGCGATGCTCGCGAAAGGCGTCCTCGATGTCCGAGGGCGGCAGGTCGCGGGCGAGATCGGCAATGTCTCCGGCGAAGAGTTCGGCAGCCCTGAGGAGATCTTCGCGAGGCCTGGGCATGCGCGAGTAAATGAGATCGCAGCCGTAGAGCAGGCCGAAGACGAGGTCGATTAGCTTTGAGGAGGCTGGGTTCACCGGGCTATCCTCCGCTGGCGCGAATCGCCGCGAGCCTGGTCGCGCAGGGCGTCGGAAGCGGCGTTGCGAATGAAGCAGTTGACCCAGCGCGAGGCGTTGGCGAGCCTGGGACGCGAAGAGGGCACGGCGTAAAGCTTGGCTTTCATCTGGCGGAAGAGAAACGGCCAGTCGCCAATCTCGGGGTAACAGGCTTCGTAGGCGAGCCGGTCGCCAACCGTTACGGCGTATATTCCGTCCTGGCAGGCGAGCTGTTCGTAAACTTCGTTTTCGGGACTTTTCCGGGGCTCGCAGGCGAGCTGTTCGTAAACCGCGTTTTCGTTATCTCGCGCTGGCTCGGGAGCGAGCTGTCCATAAACCGCCTTTTCGTCGCCTCTCGAGGATTCGGCCTTGACTCGCGCGGGCGTATTGGCGCGAGCTTCGTTTCTCCTGGCCGATTTGTTGGCGTCCGATTCGTTGGTCGGATTAGGCTCGAAATTCCCTTCAGAGTGAAAATCAGGGGAGGTTTGGGGGGAGGCGGAGGGGTATTGCCAGGGATGGCGAGACTGGGGCGGGCAATTTTCCCCGGGGTATCTTTGGGCGGAGGCGGAGGCGTCTCTTCCGGCGGAGGCGGAGGGGTCGGGGTATCTTTGGGCGGAGGCGGAGGCGGAATCAGGACCGGCTTCGGCCAGGAAACTGGCCGCGAGTTCGGAGCGATCCTCCGGGGCATTGGCTTCGGGCTTAACCTCCGGGATCAGCGAAGACCTGTTTTCTATTAACCTCCTCCTCTCTTCTCCCAGGTTTTTTAATTCTAAATTCTCTTTATCTAATCTCTTAAGTGTTTCGGCATGGGTATCGGCGGGGGTATCGGCAGGCGTCGCCGGACGGGTATCGGCACGGGTATCGGCATGGGTATCCGCGGGGGTTCCCGCACGGGTATCGGCGGGGGTATCCGCGGGGGTTCCCGCTGGGGTATCGGAAGAGGTTCCCCTACGCGCGG
>JAAUYY010000142.1 GCA_014804865.1 Desulfovibrio sp. | reverse complement strand
GTCCTGCGTCCCCTACCATTCCAGCGGCTATACATCGAGGACGCACGCGCTGTTGCGCGCCATGAGCGCGAGCGGAATTAATTTTCGCGTCATGACGCGAACAGGTTATCCGTGGGATCGCCGAGACCGACTCGCGGAGCCCGCGGGAGAAAAAACGATTCTGGACGGCATCGAATACTCCCATATAAAAAGCCCTGGGAAGGCCCGAGCCCTCGTTTCTTACGCTCTGAAAGGAGCGCGCAAGATCGAGGAAGAGGCTCGGAAGATCGGCGCGAAAGCGATCCACGCGGCGTCCAATCATACCAACGCGATGCCCGCCCTTATCGCCGCCCGTCGCCTTGGCCTGCCCTTCCAATACGAAATGCGCGGCTTGTGGGAATTGTCGCGAGCTTCCCGCGATCCCGCCTTTCAGAATTCGCCCGCTTACGAAATGGGGCTTGATCTCGAAAGATTCGTCGCCGAGAACGCGGATCGACTTTTAGTCATTTCCAAATCGCTCAAAAACTTCCTGCTCGAAAACTGGACACTCGACGCCAACAAGATTGAAATCCTTCCGAACTGCGTAAACCGCGATTTTATAGCAGGGGCGAGCGTCGAGACCGAGCCGGACACGCTCTGCTACGCCGGTTCGCTCGTGGAATACGAAGGCCTGGACACGCTCATAACGGCCATAGGGATTTTGCGGGATCGGAACCGGAAAATCAGGCTCAATATAGCTGGCGACGGAGAAAACCGGAAATTTCTGGAGAATCTTGTCGACCAGGCCGGGCTCGGGGATCGCGTGTTCTTTCACGGGCGCGTATCGCGAGATATGGCCAGGGAGTTCTTGGCGCGTTGCTCCCTTGTGTGCGCGCCCAGGAAGCCCTATCAAGTTTGCAAACTCGTAACTCCGCTGAAACTGGCCGAGGCAATGGCTCTGGGGAAACCGATCGTGGCTCCAAAATTGCCTGTTTTTGAGGAGGAACTTGGCGAGCTTGGCTATTATTTCGAGTCGGGCGATCCGAAATCTCTCGCGAACAGGCTCGAGAGCGTTCTTTCGAACGTCGAAGAAATGAAAGAGCGCGGTCGTAAACTCGCCGAGAAATGCGTCGCGACTCGTTTGTGGCAATACCATGTCGGCAAAATAAATCCGGCGGTCGCTCCCTGAAATGTTGGGTTCGTTTATCAGAAATTTCAGCCGAATCGCCTACCGCCACCCCCAAATTCCGCAAAACAGGACGGGAAAAGGCTCCTTCGGAAAACTGAAAATAGCTTTGGTGGCCGATTATTTTACGGCGGCCTGCCTCGCGGAGGAGTGCCGGATACGCTATGTCACGCCCAGAAATTATCGGGAAGTGCTGACCGACTGGCGCCCCGATCTCGTGTTCGTCGAGTCTGTATTTCATGGCATCGACGACGAATGGAGATTCCGGCTGGGCAAGCAGCCTGTTTATCTAAAAATCTTTCCCTCTTACGAAATCCGCCGCCTCGCGCTTCTGGCCGAGGAGCTGGGCGTTCCCGCGCTTTTCTGGAATAAGGACGACAAAGCCTTTTTTGATTTTTTTATCGACGTCGCCAAAAATTTTAAATATGTGTTTACAACCGACTCCGATTGCCTTGACGCTTACAGAACGTCGCTTCCTCCCGGGGCGAAAGCGGACGTTCTGGCAATGCCTTATCAACCGGCCTTTCATAATTTTACGGGCTTCTCCTTCGAATCTCGGGAGGGATGTTTCGTAGGCAGTTATTATCGCAAGATTCTGAAAAAAAGGCGCGACTTTCTGGATATGATCTTCAAGGCTTGCGATTCTGTAAATTTTAAAATCAATGTGTACGATCGCAACAGCTCGCGCTTTTCCCATTTCTTCGAGTTCAAATACCCGGACGCGGGAAATATGACCGTCCATGAGGGCGTGCCCTATCCGCGAACCGGCGAAATTTACAAAAAATATTCTTGCAGTATCAACGTAAACTCTATTTCCGATTCCCCCACCATGATCTCCAGGCGATTGCTTGAGATACTCGCCTGCGGGGGAGTATGCGTTACGAACGCAAATCCCGCCGTCAAAAATATTTTTTCGAAATATTGCCATATCATCGATTCCCAGGAAAGAGCGGTCGAAATTTTCGGACGCTTGTCCTCCGGGCCTTCGTCGGAGGATCTGGATCGAGCCGCGGAGGGAGCGCGATACGTCGCCGCTTTTCACACCTGGGAAAGACGCCTCGAACAGCTGGAAGACGCGCTGAATTTCTGATCCATGCATATTTTCGCGCTAATTCTCCTCTCCATCCTTGTCGGGTTGTTTCTTGTCTATACAGCCATCGAATACAGAGCGCTGAAAAAGAAGGAGCGGAAAAAGAAAGCTCCGATCAAAGTCTCGGGGGAAAGCGAATTAAAAACCTTTCCGCGCGTTACAGCGCTGCTGCCCGTGTATAATGAAAAGCTCGTCGTGGAAAAGTTATTAACCGCGGCGTCGCGTCTCGATTATCCCGAGCTTGAAATTTTCGTCCTCGACGATTCCTCGGACGAGACGGGGGAGTTGATCGCGGGGCTCGTTCGCGAATACCGAGCTCAAGGCGTTCCCATGCGACATTTGCGTCGCGAAAAGCGAACCGGATTCAAGGCGGGAAATCTTGACTACGGCTTGAAATTGGCGACTGGCGAATTTATAGCGATTTTCGACGCTGATTGCCTTCCTCCGCCCGACTTTTTACGCCGGGTCATGCCCCGCTTCGCCGATCCTTCCATCGGATTTTTGCAAACCAGAATAGCTTATATGAACGCGGACGCCAGCGTTCTTACCGACTTTCAGGCTTCCGAAGCCTCGCATAAGGAAGACGTTACGACGGGATTCGCGCAGGACGGCTTCATGGCGTCGCTTACGGGCAGCTCATGCGTTTGGCGGCGTTCCTGCATCGACGATATCGGCGGCGTAAGCCAGGAAACCATAACCGAGGATGTCGACATGGGTTATTCCGCCCAGCTCGGTCGCTGGCGCTACGCCTTCGTCGACGATGTGGTATCTCTCGCCGAGCTTCCCGAATCTATGGCCTCCTTTCGCGTCCAGAGACAACGCTGGGCTCGAGGGCTGGCTCATAACGCTTTTGTGCACGCGCGCGAGCTCTTTCGCTCGCCAATGCGTCCTCTCGCCCGCGTTCACGCCCTGACTTTGGTCTTTTCTCCCATGCTCCTGGCTCTTTTCTATGTTCTCTTGCTCGCCGCGCCTCTTTTCTCCCTGGCGACGCCCCAACTCGGGGCGCCCTTTCATATAATATGCGCCATTTTTCTGCTAGCCGCCGCCTTCTGGGGATGGATGAATGTGTCCTCTTCCGGCGGAAGCGCGTCCAGTCGCGGCTTTTGGCAAGAAACGGGAAGAACTGTCGCCTACATTCTTCTTTTTTTTCCTCTTTCGCTTTATTATTTTACAGCCATCATCCAAACGCTTCTCCTGGGAAAAGGGGAATTTTACACGACGCCCAAAGGCGCGGGTCGCTCTCGTTTGAAGCGTCCGCGCATAAATTATATTCTTCTGGGATGCGAAATTTTTTCCTTTTTATACGCCGCCGGTTCTCTCTGTTTCGCAATCCGGGAAGGCAACTACTGGGTCTGTCTCTACTCCTCTCTCGCTCTCGCGGGGTTTTCCATGACGCTTTTTTTTTCATATTCAGACAGTCGAAAAAAGGCGCCCAATCCGCGCTCTGTAATCGTAACCGGAGCGTCGGGGAGCATTGGAGGGGCTCTCGCCAAAGAATACGCCGCGCCTGGAGTTAAGCTGACGCTGCAAGGGCGCGATCTGGAGCGGTTGGAGTCCCTGGCGGTCGAATGCGAAAAACTGGGAGCGATAACGGAAATAAAGCGCCTCGATCTTCGCGACACTGACGCCGTTCGCGACTGGGCGTTAAAGCTCGCGGAGAATCCGCCGGATCTGCTCGTCGCCAACGCTGGGCTCAACACAAATATTGACAAAACTCCCGACGGCGAGCCATGGAACGAAAGTCTCGATTGCATTAAGGTCAATTTACTCTCCGTAATGGCTCTGGTCGGCGGTCTCATCCCGGCTTACCGCGCCCGTCGCGGCGGCCAAATCGCGATCATGAGTTCCCTGGCCGCCTATTATGGGCTGGTTCATACGCCGAGTTATTCGGCCGCCAAAGGCGCGCTAAAAAACTGGGGCGCCTCCCTGCGCGGCTGGCTGGGGCCAGAAGGCGTAAAAGTTAACGTAATTTTCCCCGGCTATGTGCGCTCGCCCATGTGCGACGCCATGCCCGGGCCAAAGCCATTCCTGTGGCAACCGGAGAAGGCGGCCAAATTTATCCGCAAACGACTGGAGCGGGATCAGGGCAGGATATCTTTTCCTTTCCCACTTAATCTTGGAATCTGGGCTCTTTCCATTCTTCCCCTTTTTATCGCGATGCCGATCGCCAAAATCCTCGGCTATGGGAAATAACCCCTGGTTTCTTCCCATCTTCTGCTGGATAAGCGGATTCGCTATTTTCGCGCTTATCGAGCGCGGAGCGCTTCCTCGTCGCGAAACGCGGCGCGATATCGGCGCCTGTCTAATTATGGGCGGATTATGGGGCGTCGCTTACGCTATCATGCTCCTCGTTACGGGGCGACCGCTCTGCTCCCTTCTCTTCGCTCTCGCCATGGAGACAATCCTTGTCCTGGTAAGCGTCGCCAAATATAAAAGTCTGCGCGAGCCGTTTCTCTATCAGGATTACGACTATTTTCTCGACACCTTGCGCTTTCCGCGCCTCTTTCTGCCTTTCCTTGGCGTGAAAAGCTTTTTGCTCGCCGTAGCCGGATGTCTGCTCGGCGTCGCGGCGCTGGCTCTGGAAGAACCGCCCGCGGAAAGATGGCGCCTCGATGGACAAGCAGGGAGCGCCTCGCTGATCCTCATTGTTTCAAGCGCGTTTTTATGGCTGGGAAATCGGCGAACGCGCGAAATTACTCTCGACCCGGTCGCCGATATAAAAAAATTTGGCTTTATCCCGCTCCTCTGGATTTATGGCGCGGAAAACAGAAAAAAGGAATTGCCCGAAAGTCCGTTCGCCGTCGCGAAAATCAACCGCGCTCGGGAGCTTCCCCATCTCGTCGCGATCCAAAGCGAATCCTTTTTTGACGCGCGAGCATTCTTTCCGGGAGTAAAGAGCGAGCTTTACGCCAATCTCGAAAAATTTGACAGCCGCTCGGCCTTATGGGGGGAATTGAGCGTTCCGGCCTGGGGCGCGAACACGGTCAGAACCGAATTCGCCTTTCTGACGGGGTTGGCGCCGTCGGCGCTGGGGGCGAGGGGATTCAATCCCTATCAGTCCCTGGCGCGAGGTTGGACTCCGGGCTCGTTGCCCGCTCTTTTGCGCCGGGCAGGTTATCAGACTATCGCCGTTCATCCCTATTTTGGCCAATTTTACGGCAGAGATCGAATTTTCCCCAGACTGGGCTTCGATTCCTTTCGCGATCTCAAGAGCTTTTCTCGCGCCCCCAGGAACGGCCCGTATATCGACGATCTGGCTTTAGCCGAGACAATAATAAAAATTATAGCGAAAGCCTCGCGACCGACTTTCGTTTTCGCGATAAGCATGGAAAATCACGGCCCGCTGGGTCTCGAGCGGATAGCTCCGGAGCATTCCCTTTTTTACGATTCTCCGCCTCCCGATGGCTGCGAAGAATTGGGCGTATATCTAAACCATATCAAAAATTGCGATCGAACGCTTGGAGTTCTTTACAAAGCTTTTTCGGGCCGAGATCCTCTTTCTCTATGCTTTTACGGCGATCACATTCCCATTCTATCCGATTGCTATAAAGTCCTTTCGCCGCCTTCCGGGAAAACGTCTTATTTTTGCTGGCGCGCCGACCGCGAATTTAATACTTCCCCTCGACCGGAAAAGGCCGAAAACCTGGCTCTAAAGTGGCTGGAATCTCTGGATCTAATCGAGCGAGCCAATTAGGCGTATGTCGACGCTTTTAGATTTGCGATATTTGAAAGTCGGAGCGCGATAATAGTTGTATCGAACTAAAGGATTGAAGATCGCGGGTTTGAGCGGTCGACAAGAGTGACTAGGCGGACGCGTCCGGGCTCGAAGAGGATTTCTCGAAAACGGAGGGAGGACGCCAGCGCCAGAGTAGCGCCAGTAGCGGGAGCAGCCCCAAAAGTTCGGCCAGGATTCTCGGAAGATAAGGCGACGTAAAGAGCCAAAGCGAGACGGCGCCCAGGCTCGCGGCGATAAGACGGATCCATTGTCCGGCTGTCATTGGGCGCGCTTTGCCCTGAAAATAGCCGACTGTAAGGATAGCCACCCATACTTTGGTGGCGGTCAGGGACAGGGCCGCCCCTCCGAGCGGCTCGGGGGGGATCAAGGTCAGACAGCAGACGAGATTTACGAGCAAGCCGCTTAAGTAAAAGCCAAAAAGCAGATTTTGTTTGCGCATGCCAATCATGGCGTAAGCGGCGAGATTATGCAGGAAGGCTGTGGCCAGGCAGGGCGTTAGCCATTGCTGGGCTTTCACGGCGTAGGCGTAATCAGCCCCATATACCAGGGTCAGGAAGCGATCGCTTTCCACCCAGATGAGATAAATCAGGGGAAGGGCGGCCGCCCAGAGGGAGCGGGCGGTCTGACCGGCGAGATCGCGAAAGGCGTCCTTGTTTTCTCGCCATAATTTCGCGAGAAGCGGGAAAATGACTTTGCCGAGAAGCGCGCTGGAAACGAGGGCGGAGAGTCCTTCGATGGTTTCCCAGGCGACCCCGTAGCCGCCGACGTCCACGTTGCCGCCATATTTTTTCAGAAAAATAACGTTAACCTTGTTGTAAAACATGGCGCAGGCGGCCATGCCGGTAAACACAAGGCCCTTTTTAAGATTTTTCCATAAATCGCGGAGAGCGCGGGGATCAATTTTTCCGAAGGGGTTATCCCCGAGCGCGTAAACGACGAAAGCGGCGCAGCAAACAGATTCTATGGGTTTATAGAGCGCGATCGCTATGGGCGACCAGTCCGCGATAACGGCGACTATTCCAAATCCGATTCCAATAAGCGCGGCTGGAATGCGTATCCTCATCTCCACGTCTTGGCGCCCGCGCGCCTGACAGAGGGCGAAAAAAGAGTCGGACAGGGCGTCGAGGCCAAGGCCGCCGGCTATACAGAAAATGATAATTTTCAATTCTTCGCCGTAATTCTGCCAGCCGCAGACAATCCAGGTTATGCCGAGAGCGATAATCAGGGCGCAGAGCTTTAACCAGGACACTTCGCTTAAGAGTCCTCGCGGATGGCCTTCGCGCCGGGCGAAAGTGGAGAGCAGAAAATCGTTTAGACCAATGTCGGTCGCTGTCTTGACGAGATAGCCAAAGGTGAGCGCGAGGACAATTTCGCCCAATATTTCCGGACTGCGCCTCGAAAGGAGAATGATGAACAATGTCCAGGAAATATCCCTGGTCCATTGGGCGCCGAGGATAAAGCCAAGGCGTCTGGGGATGCTCTTAAGCGTCTTCAAGACAGCGCGAAAAGAAGCGGTTTAGAAACTTACCACCGCCTTAAAGCCTGGTTTTAATGCCAGATCGGGATTGGGCACGGTAACTTCCACAGTGTAATAAGAGGGATTCGCGACGTTAAGATCGTTCGATATCCAGGATATTTCGCTGACGATGCCCTTGAATTTCCTGTTTTTCAAAGCCGGAGCCTCGACGGTTACGGGATCGCCGACTTCTATATTGTTGATTTCCGCTTCGTAAACGGGAATCTGGATAAGCACCGGGTTGAGCTGTCCAACCTGAACCGGAGCCGTGCCGGCCCCGATAAGCTGCCCGGGATTAAGCGCCGGAGCCAGGGAGAGGACGTAACCCTTTATGGGAGAAACCAGGGTCAAGATCTTTGGCAGGGTTTCTCCCTCTTTTAGGGGAACCCCGAAATATTCCTCGAGTTCGCGCAGACGCGCCTTAAAATTGTTCTCATTCCGAGTTAGCGTGGATCGCAAAAGCTCTATGCGGTGATTCAGGGACTTCGCGGTTTCGTCGATCCTGTTCAAAGCTTGGCGCGAACCCAGACCAGACGCGACTAGTTGCCTTGTCTTGTTTCGTTCGGCGTTGGTCGTCGAGAGCTGACTTTGGATGGAGAGGATTTGGGCTTTTAAATCCTCGGAGCCGGCGCCGGTATTTATTTCCCGCTGGATTTGTCGCTCCGCTTCTTCCTGCAAACGAAAACGGAGGAGCGGGGAGTCGACGTCGACCGCCGTTCCCGGTTTTACGAGCACTTCCTCGACGATCGCGTTGAAGGGCATGGGAACGGGACGGGTAACGGTCGGAATAACCTTGCCCGTCAGAATCGAGCTTATGTCCTCCGCCGCCGAAATCTGACAGCAAAACAGACATAAACTAAACGC
>JAAUYY010000141.1 GCA_014804865.1 Desulfovibrio sp. | reverse complement strand
TTGCCGGCCGCGCAAAACGGCGCCGGGATCAAATCCCGGGCCGCTTCCAGTCAAATTAACCCCAGAGCACCAGCCCTGTTTCCAGCAGACTACTCAAGCCCTTGTGATAAGGCATTACGCGAACGCCGTATCTGTAGGGGCCGTTCCTCCGCGGGATGTAGGTCGCGAAATAGGTCATCGAGTCTCCGCCTTCCTCGGACGGCCTCTGTTCGAGGCGCAAAACGTCCGGCGGCTCGCGGAAATTGCCGTTCGCGTAGGTGCGCCCGATCACCAGTTGCACGATCACCTCGTCCGGTTTCATCTGACCCAGACGCATATGGAGTCGCACGCTCAAAGGCTCGCCGCAGAGCATGGTCGTGCCGTCGGCGCCGGTCAGAACGATCTCTTCCATTCGCACAGTGCCAAAGCGGACAGGGAGATCCTTCTCCCATTCGGCCAGTTCCTTGCAAAGCGCCCAGTCGTTGGCCTCGATATTCTTTCTCCGAATGGCGGCAGGCAAATAGGCTTCCTCCACATAATCCTTGACCATGCGATTGCTCGAATACATCGCCGTCAGGCTCTTAAGCGACCTTTTCGACATCGCGATCCAGTTCTGTGGCAACCCTTGGCCGTTCAGCTCATGATAGAGAGGCAACACGGCCTGTTCCAGCAAGGTATAGAGATCCTCGGCGTCGGTGTAGTCGTTTTGATCGTCGCTGGGCAATTCAAGCGTCACGACAGGGCCAATCGTCCAGCCATTCTGGCGATTATAGCCCTCGCACCACCATCCGTCGGATATACTGAAGTTAATGCCGCCGTTCACGGGCAGTTTCATGCCGCTGGTGCCCGACGCTTCGTGCGGGCGGCGCGGCGTGTTAAGCCATACGTCGCAGCCCTGCGAGAGCAGTCGAGAAACTCCCAGGTTGTAATTTTCCATAAAGAAGATTTTGCCCAGGAAACGGGGATCGCGAGCCATGCGGATGACTTCCTGCAGGATATTGATACCCGCCTCGTCGGCCGGATGGGACTTGCCCGCGAACACGAAAGCCACGGGGCGCTCCGGATTGTTCAGAATTCTCTCCAGACGATCCGGATCGGCGAAGAGCAATGTCGCGCGCTTATAGGGAGCGAAACGGCGCGCGAAACCGATGAGCAGCGTGCCAGGCCGCAACATGCTTTCCATTTTGCCGCGCTGGGCTCTGGTCAAGTGGTATTTCTGCGCGAAACCGGGGAGCGAGGCGCGCAATGCGTCAAGCAGATTCTCCTTCTGGGACATCCGCGCGCTCCAGTAAACGTCGTCGGGGATCTTGTCCACATTGGCCCAGACCGGCGCGTCCGGAGGCGCCTGAAGCCAGCCTTCGCCCAGGTACTGCGTGAGCAGTTCGAGCATCTGATCGCCCACATACGAAGGAGTATGCACGCCGTTGGTAATGTAGCCAATGGGCGTTTCGGCGAGCGGCACACTTTTCCAGAGCTTGTTCCACATATGCCGCGAAACCTCGCCATGCAGACGGCTTACGCCATTGGCGAAGGAAGAGAAGCGCAAGGCGAGCACGGTCATTTCAAAGTGATGGATATTGCCGCCCTCGATTTGGCCAAGTTCGATGAACTGCTTCCAGTCGAGCTGGATAGTCGGCGGGAAATTGGAGAAATAACGGCTCATCAAGTCGACCGAGAAAGCCTCGTTGCCGGCCGGGACGGGCGTGTGCGTCGTGAAGATGGTATTGGAGCGAACCCGCGCGGTCGCTTCCTCATAGCTCATGCCTTCGCGCACGCATTCCTGCAAGCGCTCGAGCACAAGAAAAGCGGAATGGCCTTCGTTCATATGATACACGCCGGGCACGATGTTCAGGGCGCGCAAGAGACGGACGCCGCACATCCCGAGCACGATTTCCTGCAAAAGCCTGATCTCGCGATTCGCCTCGTATAGCCTGTCGGTGATCTTGCGATCTTCCTCGCTATTCTTCGTTATATCCGTATCCATCAGGTAAAGGGTAACGCGGCCGATCTTCATTTGCCAAACGCGGGCGTAGAGAATGCGTCCGGGCAATTCGATATGAACCAGCACAGGCTCGTTGTCCGGGCCGAGCACCTGCGTTACGGGAAGATTCGCGAAGTTGTTGATCGGATAGACGGCGACCTGTCTGCCGTTTTCGTCGATCTCCTGTTTGAAATAGCCTTCTTTATAAAGCAGACCGATGCCGACCAGCGGGATCGCCAGATCCGACGCCGACTTCAGATGGTCGCCGCTCAATACGCCGAGACCGCCGGAATAAATGGGAATTGATTCCGTTATGCCGTATTCCGTGGAGTAGTAGGCGACAGGATGCTCGGGCGACAGATCCTCGGAGAGCGATTTTATGGGAACGCTCATGTACGCGTCGAAGGCGTCCATGACTTCGGTATATGTCCGCATATACTCTTCGTTGTCCAGAAGCTGCTGCATTCTCTCCGAATCGGCCTGCGCCAGCATCTGAATTGGATTGTGGCACTTGTCCCACAAGGCCGGATTCAGCGTCATGAACAGCGTTTTTGCCTTCTCCTGCCAGCACCACCATAAATTATAGGCGAGCTCGCGCAGACGGGAGAGTTGCGGCGGCAATTCGGCCACGGCCATGATCGAGCGCATGAAAGGCGTAACAGAAGAGCTGGCCGCGAGAACGCGATTCATCCCCTCCTGCGCCTCTTTGCCCTGCTCTGTGCGAATGTTGGCTTTCTCCAGGGCGATCCGGAACGCCTCTTCATAGTTCGAGAAGAAATACTTCCAGGAAGTCAGCTCCGCGATCTGCCGGGCCTTTTTCCGCAACTCCTTATAGGTGTCTTCGGAATCTGTTACGGCTTTATAAATATAATCCTCGAGGGCGACCGAACTTTGCTCGAAATTCATGCCCCTGCGCGGCATGACGCCGACGCCGTAAGGCTCGCTCATATTTTTTTGAGCGTTTCTCGCCCACATTCCGAAGCCGGAGAGATCCGTCGTAACCGTCGGAACTGCCCAGGCCGCGCATTCCTGCGGAGTGTAGCCCCATGGCTCGTACCAGGACGGGAAGAATCCGTAATCGCAGGCGGAGATAATGTCCTCGTAGGGCATATTGAAGAAGCCATCGTTGCCGTCCAGCATCGCTGGATCGAAGATAATCTTTATATGATTGCCGGGCTGATTCTCGAGGCCCAGTCTGTGGCAGGAGTTCAGGATGGGATCCTGCGGCGCGTTCCACGCGTAATGGGAACAGAGGAAGGGTTTGCCGTTGTCCGAGCTGTTCGGATCCCCGGAAATCGCCTGCGGATTGATTCCCGTATGGCCGCCCATGACGAGGAACAGGGCTAGAACGTTTATATCCGTTCCGGCGATTTTCTTTTCCACGCGAGCGAGAGCGTCCAGAAATACGTCGATGCCCTTGTTGTGCATTTCGTAGCGACCGGAGATGGCGAGGATGCGCGTATTTGCGGGCAAGTCCGTCCGCAGGAACTTGCTTGCGGCGCTCAAAATCTTTTTCCGGTAGCCGAGAGGAACGTCGCGTTTCTCCGTGTAGTCGGGGATAACGCGCATATCGAGACCGTTCACGGTGATGACGTCCGGGGATCTGCCGAGGAAGGCGGAGGACTCTTCGCCGGTAATCTGGCTTACGGTCGTGAAAGCGTCTGATTCGCGCGCCGACGCGGACTCCATCGACCATTTCGCGGTAATGTTTTGCGAGGCCGCTTCCTGGGCGGGATTAATATTTCGGAGATTGCTATAAATGTCGCGTCCCGTGCTCGCGAGGGATCTGCCGAGCATTGTGGCGTGAGTCGTAAATACGGTGCCTATATCCGGGGAGGTTCTCTTGAGATTAAGTAAACCGGCGCCGCACATCCATTCGTGGAAAAGGGCGACGGCGCGACCGTTATTTGGTCGGACTATGCTGTCGTTGATGGCCGAAATCACTTCGCCGCAAGCGGTCGCGAACATGACAGGCTCAATATAATCCCAGCCGCCGGAGAGGGAATCCACGCCGAAGTTTTTCCAGAGTTCGTAAAGCAACTGGTTGCTACCGTATCTCTGCGAAAAATCGACCAGGATCGCCTTGGGGCGTCCCGGAATCTTCCAGCGTCCCAGACGGCACTTGAGATCCCGCGCGCTCAGGGCGTTTCTGACGGAATCCCAGATATGTTCGTCCGTCTCCTCGAAGCCGGCGTTGTGTTGAAGCCAGGGGCCGAGGAGGAAGTAATCTTCCCCGAACTTGTCCACCGCTTGCAACGCTTTGCTGCTTACGACTGAATAGATGCCCCCCACTTTATTGCACACTTCCCAGCTTACTTCGAAAAGAGTCACAGGGGCGTTGTTGAAATCCATAGAGTCTCCTTTCGCGCCCCGCGAAGCGGGCGACGCAAAACATTTCGCGGCGACGCCGCGTTATTAAGTCGCGAAGCGGCATGGATCGCGGAAGCTTCGCGCGCGATCCATGCCCGGGCTATTGCCGAACAGAAGCGGCAAGGGAAAGCCCGCCGCTTCCTGATTGCGATTTATTGTCTTTTGGCCGCGAATCGCGTCTCGGCTCGATTTTCGCGGGTCGCGCCCAGGCGACGCCTACGCCGAAATATCGAGAATCCGCGCGCCAAAATCAATCCTTCCTGACAGGGGTCTTTTTCGGAGCAGCCGCGGAGGCCTTTGTCTCGACCTTGGCCTCGCGCCTGGCCGCCTTATGCTCCTCCTTGCCCAGCTTCTTTTCCTTCTCGTGGATTTTTTTCAGCTCCAGAGCCTCCTCGCTCTGCTGAACGCGCAATTCCATATCCGAAACCACGTTCATATAGGCGATATAGGCGTCGTAGGGGCTCGGGAAGGGATTGGGCCGATCCGGAGCGAAACTCGTAAACCATTTCGTGGACATATTATGAAAATGATCCACAGTTTGCAAACGCTCGAAATCGCGGAGAAGATCCGGATCTTTCAGCTGATGAACGCGATCCGTAAGCTTGTAGATCGTGTGGATGGCGTCTTTTTGCATATCGTTGCCGAGCCACGCGGTGAGATCGCGGCCTTCGTCATCCCAGGACATGAACTGCGGCGAATCGATCTCCGCGACTGGCTCGAACTTTTTCGAGACCTCGCTGGCCGTCGCGAAATAGAAATCCCTGTTTTCCAGAATCGCGCGGGGCAACGCCTCCATAAAGGCGAAAATTCCGGAATCGGCCGAATTGCGCAAACCGAAGACATGATAATCGTTAAAAATGTTCACGACTTCGGCTTCGTTCAGATTATGAACCCAGGAGGCGTATTTCTCGGCGGTCAGGGGCCACTCGCTCCACGAGCGGTCGTTGAAGCGACGCCCGATATCCACGGAGAGGCCTACGTTACGCATCAGAAGACGCATATTGGGCAAGCCCAGCGGGCTGTAAACATAGTTGGGACTGCGCCAGCCCAGGACATGCTCCGCGCCTTCGGCGAGAACTGTCTTGAAGCCCATCTCATCGAGGCAGACGGCCATGTCGTTGTTATAGACCAGCTCCGCGTTGCGATAGGTCGTCGGCTTCTTGCCAAACAATTTCTTTACGCGGCGCGCGTTGTCTTCGGTCTGGCGGACGAATTCGTCCCTGTTATAGAGGAAAGCGAAACTATGCGGCGAAGATTCGGCGGCGAATTCCACGCTCTTGGTGTCCGCGAGCTTCTGGAAACTTTCCAGGACTTCCGGCGCGTACATCTCGAATTGATCCATCGCCGTCCCGGACATGCAGAAAGTTACCTTGAAGTCTGTCCCATAGCGGCCGATCAGCTTCAGGAGGAGTTCGTTCATGGGCAGATAGCAGACGCGCGCCGTATGGAGGAGAAGGTCGCAGTTGCGATCGTCGTCGTCATAGACGGCGCTCTGCCCCATGTCAAAGACGGTGTAACGACGCAGACGGAAAGGTTCGTGAACCTCATAGCATAAGCAGACAGCTGGCATCAGTTACCCCCTGTAACATTTGTATAAATTTGCAAAAGTTGATCCGCGGCGTTGCTCCAGCGGATGGATTTCATTTCTTCGCGGCAATTTTTAACTAGCTCGCGAGCCAGGGCCGGATAAGTCAGCACGGCGCAAATCTTGTCCGCCATGTCGCGGGTGTCCCAGAAATCGGCCTTGAGCGCGTGTTGCAGGATTTCGGCGACGCCGGACTGTTTGGAGACCAGCACAGGCACGTCGTAGAGCATGGCTTCCAGAGGCGTGATTCCGAATGGCTCGGAAACCGAGGGCATGACATAGAGATCGGACATCGCGAACATGCGATCGACCTGCGCTCCGCGCAAAAATCCCGCGAAGTGGAAGCGATCGCCTATGCGCAATTGCCCCGCCCGACGCACAAGTTGCGGGAACATATCGCCGGTTCCCGCCATGAAGAAGCGGGCGTTGGGTATTTTCTCGAGCACGAGTCTCGCGGCTTCCATAAAGTATTCCGGTCCTTTCTGGAAGGTGATTCGCCCGAGGAAAAGCACGCGCTTTTCTTTTTTCAGGCGTTCGGGCACATCGTAATGATGTTCCACGTCGGGCCGCATGACCGCATTATAGACAACTTTCACCTTCTCCGGCGGCACGCCGTAGCGATCGATTACAGTCTGCCGCGTCAGCTGGCTAACGGCCACGACCAGATCGGCGGCCAGAAGTCCGGCTTTTTCTATAGATGAAACGACCGTGTTCACGTTTTCGCCGCTGCGATCGTATTCCGTGGCGTGGATATGGACTACCAGAGGCTTCCCGGTAAGAGCGCGGGCCAGCATGGCGGCGGGATAGGTCATCCAGTCGTGGGCGTGGATTACGTCAAAGTCTTCCTCGAGGGCGATAGCGCCGGCCAGGCGGCTGTATCGATAGACTTCGCTCATCAGGTCGGGCCCGTAACCGCCTTGCAGAGTCCAGGTCATGGATGTTCCGTCGCCGCCGGCAATATGCTCGCCGCCGGGGATTTCCCGCGCCGCGAGATCGCGCAAGGCTTCCGTATAGGCTTCGGGGGTAAGATATGGAGTAAGGGGACTCGCGATGGGCAGAAAACGGATATTGGATTCCCAGACCTCCCTTCCGGCCCAGGCCATTCTTTCCATGGCCCTGGCGGATATTGGCGTGCCCGAAGCTCCTCTCAATTTGAGAAAATTATTGCCGTCGTCGCCGTCCTGGTTGACTTTGGGCAGGACAAAGCAGACGTCCGCGCCGCGCTGGGCCAGCGCCTTGGTCATGCCAAAGCAGGCGGTGCCCAGACCGCCGCTGATGTGCGGCGGAAATTCCCAACCGAACATTAATATTCGCATCGCTTGTCCCCCTGTTATTTACTGGCGGAGTCTCTTGCCAAGTCTTCCAGTTTCAAGATAAATCTGCCCACGCCGGCCGTGTCGCCGCTCGCGGGATATTCGAGCGGAGTCTCTTGCCAAGTCTT
>JAAUYY010000140.1 GCA_014804865.1 Desulfovibrio sp. | reverse complement strand
TACGGATATTGACGCTATTACTACTCCGACCAACTATAACATTGCTCTTGTGATCGATGTGTCTTCATCTATGGATAATAAGCTCAATGATGGCACATCCAGATTGGACGCGACTATTGCGGCCGCGAAAAATCTTATCAGCCAATATGAACAGTATACTAACGATAACGGAGGACAGATTAATTTAAATATAATCGCCTTTAATGGAGTGGTTCAAAAGACCCTTGATTTGAGCGCGAAAGACTTCCATGATCATAACAAAGTAGCAGAGTTGTTAAAAGACGTTAGCGCCTTGTCTCAATATAAGGGTTACGCAACAAACTATGAGGCCGCTTTAATCAAGACTGAACAATGGCTTAAGGCTCAAGACGCAAAGGGCTTCCAGGACTACAATGATAAAGTCCTATTTCTAACTGACGGTCAACCAACCATAAGTATGATGGACGGGAAGATAGTTAAAGGCGATTTAGCAGGTTGCACCTTTGACGTTGAAGCGCTTGTTGCCAATGATAGTGCCCAGATTAAGAACGCGGCGGGAAAAGTTGTTGGCACTATTAAAAAAGATGGAGGATATTACAAAGTTGTTGGCGGATCTAATAATATACTAGACGCTGCTCTTACTAATACTTCGGATTGGGCAGACACAGTCGATGCGATGAATTCGCTCAAGAATCTTACTGACGATGTGCATATTATTGGGTTGCAACTGCCTTCTAACGTAACAATTTATAAGGATCATGTGTATCTAGATAAAAATGGGAACATAACAGATGAATATGGTAAGCCTCTAGATGGTAATTCTTCACAGAACAGGGATCCTTCTCAATCGCTTTCAACTCTGGACAAAGGTTATATATCCATTAATAATTCAAACGAATTATTGGCCGCTCTCGATAAGGCTAACCAGAGTATTATTGACTTCATCCCTGAAACCGATCTTGTCTACGGCAATACCGGCAACGATGTGATATTTGGCGATGGTCTTGCTGTGGATGAAATGGGCGTTTCTAGCAGCAAGGACATCCTTGATGATCCATTCAAATTTGACATTTCCCATGATAAAGTCCATTTGACTTTGACTGGGGAAGGTATTGATATAGATCAGCCTGATCAACTCCTTGGCGGTTCTGGAGACGATATTCTCTATGGACAAGGCGGCAATGATCTGCTCATAGGCGATGGAGAAAATACTCAGAGCGAAAAGGGTATGTTCTCGGCTCTTGGCAACAAGACCGCTAACGCGATAATGACCGATATTGAAAGGGGAAATATCGATAAGTTTGCTAAGATTGCCGAGACTAACGA
Source organism: Desulfovibrio sp. (assembly GCA_014804865.1). The sequence continues at coordinate 5,433 of JAAUYY010000140.1, read as the reverse complement.
AAAGGATTCCGACGGCAACGATCTGCTGTTCGGAGGCAATGGCAAAGACGTTCTCTTCGGCATGGGCGGCGACGACTATCTGAATGGCGGAACAGGTCGCGACGCGCTCTTTGGCGGTTCCGGAAACGATGTTTTTGTCTTTGATAAAAACGACGCGGTTATACACGGCGGCAAAGGCATCGATCTGGTAGTTGCCAACAAGTCGGACGGTTCGCTCAAGGATATGTTGGCTGGCAAGACTGGTCCGAAGGTTGCCGATATAGAGGTATTGCTTCGCGCTCCAGGCGACGCTTCCAAGTTGCCCGTGTATAACGCCGCGGCTCTGCTGACCTTTGGCATCGCTCTTGGCGAAAATTCCGTCCGGCTGGATTCCAACATGTGGGAAGCGAAAGATGGGGTTTATGTCGGCATAGCCGATACAAAAGCCGAAGGTTATACCCTTGAAACCGTCGCTCCCAACGCGGATTATGCGGGCGTTCAACTTGTCGCCCCGGATCAGATGCTCGCGGAACCCCAGGCCGACGCGATCGCTGTTCAAAGCCTTGACGAGTTGATTGAAGCCGACGCGGACGCGCAAACCGATTCTCCCATCGCTCTCTTCAGCTTGAACGAAGCGGACGCCATGGAAGATCAGGCAAGCGAACTGGCCGCCGCGGTACAGGCGCGCGTTGAGGCGAGCGGAAGCGCCGCTATGCGCGAATCTGAATCCGAAGAGCGCGTCGAGGGCTCGGACGCCGACGACGCGATCATCGGCACTGAAGGCGACGATTTCATCGACGGTCTCGGCGGGTCGGATACGATCCTCGCCGGCGCAGGAAACGACATCATCGTCTATGATCAGTCCGACTACCTCATCGACGGCGGATCAGGCATCGACTTCCTGATCACCGACGCGGAGGCGCCGAACTCGCTCTCCGATATGCTGGCGAACTGGGCCAACAATGGCGAAAACTCCGATATGCCCATGGTGCATGACGTGGAAGTCATGATCAGCGGCATAAAGGACACCAATAGCCTGTCCAATATGGACGAAGTGGCCGAGCGCTATGGCATTAAGCTCGAAAAGGGCGAAAACGGCGACACCCTTGTTCTGGACAAGAGCAAGTGGACGCAGACCGGTCAGAACGGCGAAGGCGAAAACGCCACGACAACCTGGACCAATGGCGAGGGCGTAACCCTCGAAACGACGCTGCAGGAAACCAGCTCCAACAGCGAGCAGATTGTCCTCGCGGCCCAGCAGGTTCAGTCCGACACCGGCGGCATCGCCTAGGCGCGGTTTCCTGAAACTCTAAACTAAACAATATAACGGGGCGATCTCCGCTAGGGGATCGCCCCTCTTTTTAAGGATTAGTTTAATTTTATTTTCAATTATTGATTCGATTTTATGCCGATATTACGCGTAAAAAAGATCCCCCGAGTTTTGCCAGGGGACGCAAGAGTTTTTCCGCCGATTTTTTTTTTTTTAGTTTAATAGCGATTTTTTAATTTAGCCAGCGAAGCGTGAAAAAATTTCCCCGGCTTCCCTCTCGCGCGAAAATTCGCTTTTATACATAAAATAACGCTATTCGACCGAGTTTCCTTCGGCTCAAACAAATTTTTCTATTGATTATATATACAGTTTTTGCTAAATATATTTATATAATTATGGCTTCGCGTTCGAGTTTTCGCTCGCGGGGAGCCGTATCAAATTTGAATTGTGAAACTGTCTCGGACTTTTAATTTACGCGGTTAATCCGCGGAATTTTACATATACTATTTATTTAATGCGTTTCTTATTCGTCAGTTACGCCTCTCCGGGCCCGCTCGGCCCAATGGCCGCGTGGCTCGCCCGCGATCGGGCCAATCAGGTAATCTTCGCGGCCAGTCGAGCGCGACAGGATTGCCTGATCCCGCGTGTCCAGAGAGTGGTCATGAAAAAATATCAGGGGAGCGCCGCGGAAAACTCCGATTATTTAAGCCTCTGGGACGAAGCCCTGCGCGCCGGCCGAAGCGCCAGCGCGAGCCTCTCCATTGTCCGCAAAAGCGGCTTTTACCCAGACATGATCTTTAACGCCTCTTCCAATGGAATAGCCATGGGCGCGAGGAATATTTATCCCGATGTGTTCCGCGTCAATTTCCTTGAGGACGAAAATTTCGCGCGTCCCAATCAGGCTTTTATGCGCAGATCAATGCAATGCCTGCAGATCCTCAATTACGATCTATCTTTCGCCTTTGGCGCTTCCGCCCGTCTCAATTATCCGAAGGAATTGCGCGGACTCATTCGAATCGCGCCAAGGATGGTCGACTCCGCCTTTTTTGAAACGAACGAGCCGCGTCCATCCAATATCGTCTGTATTTTCTGCCAAAACCATGAGGAAGACTGCGCCCGTCTCTGTCTCGATCTTCTAGGTCGTCTCCCTTATTATCTTATTGTCGTCGTCGCGGCCAATTCCTTTGTCCAGCGCAAGCTCGAGAGTCTTCTGCCCGCGTCGGAGCGCCTGAAGATCCAGACCGTGCATAAACAGGATATCCTTAAGAGCCTCTTAAAACTCTGTCGTCTGGCTGTGTTTCCCGATAACGGCGGGCCGATCCTCGAGGCGCTCGGCATGGGCGCGCCAGTCATGCTGGCAGACAAGAAGGCAGTCGCCGCCCGAGGAACGCTCTGCCTGGGCGGGGAGGACGCGGAAAGCCGGAGCGCGACGATAGCCAGGGCGCTGAAAAATCCCGAGGCCCTCTTGAAAAAAGGGCGAGAGGGCAGGGAGCATGTGAGAGAGAAGTACGGAGCGGACAGCGTAATGCCGGAGTTTTTTGAGAAAACGCTCAAAGCGTACGATGAATGGAAGAGCGAAAAAAGGGAACGCCAGGACGTTCCCTAAATTGAAATTTAATAGTCGATTATTAATTGAATATCGTTTCGAAATTCCGCGTCAAAAACAGCCTTTTTGCTTCGGCGTCGTCAAGTCTAAAATTTTGTCGGGCATGCGAACGAATACATTCCCTTTCAAAATTTTATTTTTCCTAACCGAGTCTAAAAATATTCTTATTTTTTAAAGCTCTTTCGGCGCGACTGATTCTCTTCGCTTCGGGCGCGCGGAATTTTTATACCCTCTGCGACAATAAAAATATATAGGGCTTTGATTTTTCACTCCTGCGTCTTTTCTTGAGCTTTCTGGCGGTTGCGCAACATCTCTCCGGCGACCACTATTCCGCGCTTGCCAGCCTCTCCGGCCATATTCGCCAGTTCCTCCAGTTCCGCGGTTCCGCGATTCTCAAATACCTTGAGCAACATGGGGAGATTGACTCCCGTAACGACTTCGACGCGGTATTTTTTGGGAAGCGACAGGGCGATGTTGCTGGGGGTGCCTCCGAACATATCGGTCAATACTATCACGCCTCCGCCGGCGTTGAGACGTTCGGCCGCGTCGTTGAGACGGCGCACGGACTCCTCAACGTCGTGAGCGACGTCGACGCTGATCGATACGCAATCGGATTGAGGACCCAGTATTTCTTCGGCAGTCCGCAGGATAGCCGAGCCATATTTGCCATGGGCGACAATAATAATGCCTATTTCCATTTTTTTCACGCGCCCTCCCTGAACTCAAACGCGCGAAAGGTCGCTACATTGTTCGCTAGTCGACGCTCGCTTCGCGGAATTCCGTTAAATAGCCTGCCCTTTTTATTGACTGCCTTCTCCGCCCGGCGTTTTCGCGACAAGAAAAATCCCATTCGCGCGATGACGCCGCGCGAGCTTAAGCGCTTTCCTGCGGCGCCTCCGCGTCTATATCGCGATGCTGAACGCTTACGGGATAATCCGCCTGACGCAGGGAGCGGCCAATCTCCTCGGCCATAGCCACGGAGCGATGGCGACCTCCAGTGCAACCAAAGGCTACGGTTACCCTGTAGCGACCTTCGTTTTCCATCTTTGACAAGGCGAAATCGAGCAGATCCATCGTCTTGTCCCTGAAAGTCGCCGCATCCGACGAAGCGAAAACATAGTCGACGACTTCCTTGTCCTTTCCGGAAAGGGGTTTTAATTTGTCGATAAAATAGGGATTATCGAGAAAACGCAAATCAAAGACCATATCCGCGTCGGTCGGTATGCCGTACTTGAAGCCGAAAGAAACGACATTGACCTTAATCGCATGACCCCTGGGGCCGTCTGTCCGGATATGACGCAGGATGGCTCGGCGCAGATCGTGAATCGTGAAGCCGGAGCTGATGATAACCAGATCGGACGCGCTCTTTAGCGGGGCGAGAGCTTTCCGCTCGAGACGAATGGCATTCTCGAGGCCGACACCCTCCGCCTCCAGCGGATGCGGTCTGCGCGTCGCGGCGTATCGCCGCGTAAGAGTCCCGTCGTCGGCGTCGAGATAGAGGACGCGCGGCTCCAGATCGAGTCCGCGCAATTTCTCGATCGCGGCTTCCAGCTGTTCGCGCGAATTATCCTCGCGCATATCGAGACTAATGGCCATGCCCGGATAATGACGCATCGACCGCCGATCCATGATCGCGGCGACCTCCGGGATTAGCCCCGGCGGCAAACCGTCGACCGCGAAATAGCGCAGATCCTCAAATACGCGCAGGGCCGTGCTCTTGCCCGCGCCAGACAAGCCGGTAATCAGGAAAAGCGGCCTTTGCTCGCCCGCGACTGTCTCGCTCATCGCAATTCTAGAGAATGGGGTCGATTATCGCGTAACCCGAAACCTTCTGACGATAAATTACGTTGACGCGATTGTTTTCGGCGTTCAGGAACACGAGAAATTCGCTGCCTATGTCTTCGAGTTGCATGAGAGCCTCGTCTATATGCAGGGGCTTCGTCGCGAAGCGATCCGTTCCGACGGCAATTTCCTGATTTTCCTCCGGCTCGGCGTCGACATTGAAGCTAAAGACGTCGATATCCGCGTTTCTCGCCTTGCGCCTTTGCTCCTTGACGCGGGAGACCTTGCGCTTGATCTGCGATTCGAGCTTGTCGGTTATCAGATCAATGGCCGCGTACATATCTTGCGCCGTCTCGTGGGCGTTAATATGCAGGCCCTCGCCGCTGACATTCACTTCGCAATGATTGCGGAATTTATCAACGTTCAATACGACGTCGACTTCCAGATCGGCCGCCTTGCCAAAAAAGCGCCCAAGCTTTTCCATTCTGCGACGCGCGTATTTTTTGAGGTGATCGGAAGGTTCAAAATTCTTGAAAGCAAAATTTACGTTCATATCCCGCTCCCTTGATCAAAGATGTTTTTTGCGTCGCGATGACGATGGAATATCCAGCGCCGAACGGTACTTGGCGACTGTCCTGCGCGCTATTGTAACTTTTAATTCGTCCTTTAGCATCTCGCCCAGACGCTCGTCGGACAGGGGATTTTTTGGATCCTCTTCGGAAATAAATTTTTTGATGAGCGCCTTGACGCTCTCGGAGCCCACCTGGCTGCCGTCGTCCAGCTCCAGGCCGCTGTT
>JAAUYY010000139.1 GCA_014804865.1 Desulfovibrio sp. | reverse complement strand
TCTCGAGCGAAGCGGCGGCTCGAGCAAATCTTCGAAATAGAAGCCCGTGTAAACGATAACGTCCCCGCCCGCGGCGTGGATCAGGCGCGCCAATTTGGCGAGAGCCTCGGGTTGCAGGAAAGGTTCGCCGCCGGAGAATGTGATTCCCGAAAGAAGCGGATTATCCCTATACTGTTCCAGAATCTCCGAGATGGCGACTTCGCGACCGCCGAAGCGATCATGCGTGCCCGGGTTATGGCATCCCTTGCAACGACGCGGACATCCCTGCGTAAAGACTGTAAGCCGAAGTCCCGGACCATCGACAATGGAATCGTCGAGGATGTCGGCTATGCGAAGAAAGTCAGCACCCATGACGAACGCGATCTTTCTCTTCGGCGCGTTTGGCGTTGTTGAATCTGTCGAGACTGCCAACGAGATAGCCGGTGATCCGTCTGATCCGCTCGAAGCCCACGCCCTCTCCGATTTTTTTGCCGGTTGATTTAATGGTTTTGTACAGATCCGATTTCATTAGCATGACGATTTCCCCCTCTTGCTACTATTCCCAATATGGAACGTTCGGATAGCGTTTAGCTAATTCCTTTAGCTTCTCGGCGCTTACTCCCTCGCCCGCCCTGCGTCCGCAACGGGGGCAGACGTCCTTGATGATTCCCGTATAACCGCAGATGGGATCGCGATCGACGGGATGGTTTACGGAGCCGTAGCCGATTCCCTTTTCCCGCATGAAGCGGATAATTTTTTCGAAAGCGCCCGTATTGTCCGACGTGTCGCCGTCAATTTCCACATAGGTAATGTGGCCCGCGTTGGTCAGCGCGTGATAGGGAGCCTCGATGCTGATTTTTTTATGGGCCCTGATGGGAAAATACACGGGCACATGAAAAGAGTTCGTGTAATATTCCCGATCCGTAACGCCTTCGATGACGCCGTAACGCGCGCGATCAAGCGCCGTAAACCGGCCGCTTAAGCTTTCGGCGGGCGTGGCGATCAGGGAAAAATTGAGTCCGGTTTTTTCCGCCTCTTCGTCGGCCCGCTTCCGCATATGCCCGACGATTTTTAATCCCAGCTCCTGGGCTCTTTCGTCCTGGCCATGGTGGACGCCTATTAGAGACACGAGAGTTTCCGCGAGACCGATGAAGCCGATCGTAAGCGTGCCGTGTTTGAGAATTTCGCCTATACTGTCGTTGACCGATAGATTCTCCGAATCGATCCAGATGCCGTTGCCCATGAGAAAAGGATAGTTGCGCACTTTTCGCGAGCTCTGAATCTTGAAGCGATGCAGGAGCTGGCGGAATACAAGATCGATTTTCTCGTCCAGCATGGCAAAAAATTTATCGACGTCGCCTTTGGCCTCTATTCCCAGACGCGGAAGATTCACCGAGGTAAAGCTCAAGTTGCCGCGACCGCAAGTTACCTCGCGGAGAGGATCATAAACGTTGCCAAGGACGCGCGTCCGACATCCCATATAGGCGACTTCGCTATTGTAGTCGCCTTCGCGGTAATATTGAAGGTTGAAAGGCGCGTCCAGAAAACTGAAATTGGGGAAGAGGCGTTTCGCGGACGTTTCCATGGCGAGTTTAAAAAGATCGTAATTGGGTTCGCCCGGATTGTAATTCAGACCTTCCTTTACCTTGAAAATCTGAACGGGGAAAATTGACGTTTCGCCATTTCCCAGACCGGCCTGCGTCGCGAGCAACAGATTCTTCATGACCATCCGGCCTTCGGGCGAAGTGTCCGTGCCGTAATTTATGGAGCTGAAAGGAACTTGCGCTCCCGCGCGGGAGTTCATTGTGTTCAGATTATGAATCAGCGCCTCCATCGATTGATAAACGCGTCTTTCCGTATTGCGGCGCGCTTCGTCGGCCGCGTAATCGCAGGCCTTGATCCAGTTTTCAGACGCGTCGGGCAGAGCTTCTACCGCCTGGCGCATGAGCTCTTCCTCGCCCATGCGCGGCTCGCGACCGACTCTTTTGAGGATTCGATCGGCTAGCGCCTCGCCGTCTTCGCGGCTCAATCCCCCCGTTATGCGCAGGAAAGAAGCGAGTGCGGAACGGTATTCTTTTTTATAGGTCTTGCGGACGCCGTCGGCCATGGCCCAGTCAAAATTTGGGACGCTCTGTCCGCCGTGCATCTCGTTTTGATTGGCCTGGATCGCTATGCACGCGAGAGCCGCGTAACTCTCAATGGAATTTGGCTCGCGCAAAAAGCCGTGGCCCGTGTAAAAACCGCGCCGGAAGAGCCTGATTAGATCGATCTGGCAACAGGTCTCAGTAAGCATATAAAAATCTTTGTCGTGAATGTGGATATCGCCGCTTTCATGGGCCGCGGCCGCGTCGCGAGGCAGGATATAGTTATCTATAAAAAATTTGGAGCCTTCGGAGCCGTACTTGAGCATCGTCCCCATGGCCGTGTCGCCGTCTATATTCGCGTTCTCCCTCTTGATGTCTTCGTCAACGGCGGCTGACCAGGTAAGTTTCTTATAAATATCCATTAGATAGGATTCCGCGTTGCGAAGCTTCGCGTGCTCGGCCCGATAGAGTATGTAGGCTTTCGCCGTGCGGGCGTAGTCAAACTGGATGAGACATTCCTCGACTACGTCCTGAATTTCCTCCACCTGACGCAGATCCTTCTGCTCGAGTTTCTTGCAGACTTTCTCCGTAACAAACAAGAGATCCGTAGGCGACATTTCCTCGCCTTCGACGGCCTGATTCGCCCGGGAAATGGCGTTGAGGATCTTCAGGGAATCGAAAGGCGCCTTCGAACCGTCGCGTTTTATAATCGAGCCTTGCATATTATATCCCGTTCGCTAAAATCTGGAAACGCGCGCCGTTAAAATGTTTCGCGCAAACCGGAGGCGCCGAATCCGGCGACCGCCGAGCGGCGTCTTGTCATCCGCCGCCTCTCTTGTTAGCCTTGCTATTAGAGAATGTATTTCGCGTCGTTTTTATCGCAAAGACAGAGTATATTGTTCAGAATTTTATGTCAAATTCACAAAGAAATAGCGATTTATTATCAAAGATTGTAAATTATTCTTAAATTATCGCAGGATTTTAGGCTTTGACAGCCATTTTTAGGAAAGACGATAAAAAACTCTATAAAAGAGGATAAAATTTTTTAAACTATTAGCCAGAACTAAATAATCTCTAGAGAAAATCCAACAAGCGGAAATAATTGCGGGTCGATAAGTTTGGCGCTTTAAGGAGCGAGGCGCGGTCGCGGAAAAAATTTTTTAAAAAAATATTCTTGGCGTCCGACGGAGGCGGAGCGGTTGTTCGGCGACACGATACCCGGGCCAGTTTCCAGAATCTGGAAAGTTCGAAGGTTATTTTGCGAGCGGAGAGGGAAAGCGAGAGATAAAAATGAAGAGATTTTCGGCTCCGGATGGATCTTTGATCGCGCTTGTCGATTGCGACTCCTTTTACGCGTCCTGCGAGAAGGTCGCGAGGCCAGATTTGCGCGACAGACCGGTCGTGGTTCTTTCGAATAACGACGGATGCGTTGTGGCCAGAAGTCGGGAAGCGAAAAAGCTGGGCGTGCCCATGGGGGAGCCGGAGTATCAGTTGCGGCGTATGCTCGAGTCGAACAACGTCGCCGTTTTTTCCTCCAATTACGCGCTTTACGGCGATTTGTCGCGCAGAGTCATGAAAACCATCGCGAGCGTCGCGCCGGACATCGAGATTTATTCCATTGACGAGGCCTTCGTTCGTCTGTCGGGCGCGGGCGCCGCGAACGTCGACGAGATCGTAAAACTCATCAGAAGCAGGACTCTTAAATGGGTGGGTTTGCCAGTGTCCATAGGCGTGGCGCCCACCAAGGCTCTCGCGAAAATAGCGACGCGAGTGGCGAAAAAAGTTCCGGAATGCGGCGGCGTTTTTGACCTGTCGACCTCGTCGCGAATAAATTATATCCTTGAGAAGACGCCGGTCGCCGACGTATGGGGAGTAGGGCGCAAAAGCTCCGCGAAATTGCGCGAAAACGGAATTTACAACGCCCGGGAACTGCGCGACGCCGACACACAGCTGATCCGCCGTCTGATGACGATCGTCGGAGTTAATCTGCAAATGGAGCTTCGCGGAATTCCCTCCATCCGCGAGGAAATACCCATGACGCATACTACGATTATATCTTCGCGATCTCTGGGGCGAAAAGTCCGGGATCTGGAGCCGTTGCTCGAGGCCGCGGCGTGGCACGCCGCTCGGGCCAGCGAGAAATTGCGCGGCAAAAAGCTCGTTTGCGGCGCGGTGAGCGCGCGTATTCAGACCGCGTTTTACGCGGAAGGAGCGCCCCAGCGCGACGAAATGATAATGATCCGGCTGGCCAGGCCCGCCAACGATACGGCGGTCTTGATACGCGCCGCGCGGAAGGGAGTTCGCCAAATATATAGATCCGGCTACGCCTACGCCAAGGTCATGGTCATGCTTACTGATCTTTCCGATCCCGCGAAAAAACAGCGCGATCTTCTCGATATGGCAACGGGAGCCGAGGAGTTTAACGCTAGACGCGAGAAGCTCATGGAGCTGATCGATCGCGTAAATCGAGTTAATGGGCGGGGAACTCTCTTTTTCGCCGCCCAGGGATTGAAGGACGCGGATTGGCATATGAAAAGGGAGCGCCTATCGCCCGCCTGGACGACTGATATAGGCGAGTTGCTCGCGGTTGGAACGGGCGAAACAAAAGCGGGGAAAGAGACGCGTGAAAAGTCAGACCGGTCGAGTAGAGCTCGCCGATAAGCTCTTTCTCGTCTATATGACTTGTCCGGATTTCGCCGTCGCGCGTTCGATAGGGCGAGAGCTGGTAGAGAATGGGCTGGCGGCGGGGATTAATATTGTTCCTGGAGCGATATCGATCTATCGCTGGCGCGGCGAGATACGCGAGAGGGCGGAATGCCTGCTGTTCGCTCAAATCGCCGACGGCGCGTTCGACTCTCTCGTTCGAGTCGCCCGCGCTTCGCATCCGGATATCGTTCCATGCGTTTTGGCGTTCTCCATTTCCGGGGGGCTTTCAGAGTTTTTGCGTTGGATAGAGGATAACGGCGGGACTGGATAAATATGCGCGTAGCTATTGTCGCCGACGAAGGCGACGAATCCGGCGAGAGACGGGAGCTTTACTTAACGCAGATCGGGGCTTTGATTCGGCGGGCGCGTTCGGAGGACGCCATCGAACCCTTCGTCGTCTGTCCCCGCGGATCGTCCGTCGCGGATTTGGCGAGAGACGAGGCTATCCCCTGTTTGTTAGCGGCCTCGGCGGGAAATCCGATCCGGACTTTCAAGCTTTGGCGCTGGCAACGCTCCGCGGAAAAGCTGGGAGTTTTGATCGTGGGCAAACGCGCTTTAGGCGTCGGACGAGGACTTCTAAAATTGCGCGGCAAGCGCGAAACGGATCTTTCTTTCGCCTTTTTCATGGACGCGCCAGGGAGCGAGGCGCGCGAGATCCGTTTTCTCTCGAGAGGACGGGAGTTCTTTTGCGGAACTGGCCGGATAGTCGGCGAGATTCGCGCCGCGATGGGCGACGAGGCGAAATTCCGGAGCGTCGCGCCCGGAATCGACGCGGCGAGTTACTCCGTCGCTCGAGTCCGCGACAATGCGGATTATAACGACGATTTTCATTTCGCCTTCGGCATGGCGGCCAGTCTTTTGCCTCGCTCGGGCGCTTTGCTCGTCATCCGCGCTATGGCCGCTCTATGGCAGAAAGAGAATTTGCCTCCCTGGGAAGTCCGTATGTTTGGCGAAGGCCCCCGCTATGCTGAAATTTTGCGCGAGGCGGGGAGCCTGGGAGTCATGTCCAGATTGAGTATTCTGGGCGACCAGCCTCTTTCCGAAGTCTGCGCTTTCTGCGACGGATGGATAGCGCCCGGAGCGTCGGAAGAGGAGACTCCTCAAGTGCTCTGGAGCGGCGTAGCCGCCGAATTGCCCCTCATTTGCTCCGTAAACCCTCTCCATATGGAGCGTCTCCCATCCGACGCCTCCGCGCTTTGGATAGAAGAAAACGATCCGCAAAAATTGGCTAAAGCCATGATCGACGTATTATCGAGTCCCGAGGCGCGACGGAAAATGAGCGCGGGCATGAAAGCCATAAAATATTTAACGAGCGCGGAATATATGGCTAAGACCGTCTGCGCGGCGCTGACTGGAAACGGCGACGCCGCGGACCGGACGGAAGATTTTAAATAGCCGCGAAATAAAAAGCTATTTTGGCCTGATTTCAGTCTGTCCATTCATATAGGGGACAAGCGCGTCCGGGATGGCGACGCTTCCGTCCTCTCGCTGATAATTTTCGAGGATGGCGGCTATAGTGCGGCCAGTGGGCAGGCCGGAGCCGTTCAGAGTATGCGCGAAGGCGGTTTTGCCATTGGCTTGACGGTAACGGATATTCGCTCTTCTGGCCTGAAAGTCTTCGCAGTTGGAACAGGACGAAATTTCCCGGTAAGTATTCTGGCTAGGCAACCATACTTCGACGTCGTAGGTTTTA
>JAAUYY010000138.1 GCA_014804865.1 Desulfovibrio sp. | reverse complement strand
TTTATACAGCGCGCTTTATTCGAAACCGCGCGACAGGATCGGAAATAATGGGAGACGATTCGCGAAAAAAATTGGTCTTCGCAATGGTCGGGCCGAGACACGCGGGAAAAACCGTGTTTCTCGCCGCCCTCGCCAATTGTCCGGCGATAACCAGCGGCGATCCCTCGACCATTAAACTTTTAAAGTCGCACTGGAACGCCTTGCGCGAAGGCAAAAACCCTCAGGCGACGGGAGGAACCTACACAGAACTCGAATTCGCGTATCGCGGCGAAACCAATGGCCAATTTTATGATCTGGAATTTACCATGCCCGATTATGACGGGCATTTCGCGGAAATAATGAGCGATTACGAATCGGGCGAAAAAGGTCTCGACGAATTGCGATCGGCCTTTGAGGCAGCCGACGGCTTCGTCATTTTTATGCCCTACGATCGCGACGATATAAAAATAATGGAGGCCGCGCGATTCGAAATCGGTCATTTTATTCGCATAGTCCGTCTTTTCAGGGAAGGCAAAGGGAAAATTGACGTTCCTCTGGCGATAATCGTCAATAAATGGGACAAGAGTCCCGATTTCAAGACGCCCGACGAGGACGCGGCGGCGGCGAGATTCGTCGAGTCCCAGGGCGCCTATCGCGCGCTTTCGCGAACTCTGGAAAATTTTTTCGCCAATATTTTTGTCATTCCCGTTTCCGCCTACGGCAAGCCGGTCGAAGGACAGGCGCCGCCCGAAGAGCTTGTCCCCTATCGGGTAACGGAGCCGATCGAGCGTCTGCTCGACGCCAATTACAAGAATTTTCGCGAAAAGCTTGAAAAATATCGCGACGAGAATAACTGGCGACTTGTCATCGAGACCCTCGTCGCCTATCGCGAATTATGGGCTCGAACCAACGACGCGGAGAATTTGGAAAGTCTTTTCGCGCTGACCATCGATAGTTACGCGCGAGATTTGATTCCGCGACTCGAAGCCGCGAAAGACGACGCCGAATGGAACAGGATATTTAAGGAAGCCGGCGGAGAAGTTATTAGCGAATATTTAACAGAATCGGGGCGGAAGGCTGTCGGCGAGACCAGATCGCGAACTTTAGGCGCGGCCTTCGACGCGCTTATGGCGAAGCTGGATCCGACGAAGAATCTCGAGGAGTTCGAGACAGTCTTGCGCGAGGCGCCAGAGTCCGCGAGCGAGGCTTATTTTAATACCGGGCAGAAGCGGAGGCTAGAGGAGTCGCGTCAAAAACATCTCGGCGCGGCCAAAAAGAAAAAAATCTTTGTCTGGGTCAAGATCGTCTGCGCGGCGCTTGTCCTTGGAGGTCTGGTCGGCGTCATAATCTGGAGCGGCGGCGTCGAAAAAAGATATCTTTACGCCATTGGCGAACGGGGCTCCGTAAGCGAAAGCTTCCGCAATTTGCGCGACTTTCTCGACTACGGCGCCGATTCGCCTCTCGCCGCGCGTTTTTTCTCGGTCCGGTTCGACGACGCGCGGGAGAGACTTGAAAAACTGGGACGGGAAATAGGGGCGAGCAGGGAGAGGGAATTGGCCGAAATTTCTACTGTCGCCGACCCTATCGAGCGCGAAAAGAGAGCGACAGAGTTTTTGGAGCGGCTGAACTCGGGCGATATCCCAACGCCCGAAAACCTGCTCGCCCAGGCTAGATCGCTCCTCGAGCGTTCTACGCGGTCGAGCGAGCTTGTCGCGAGCATCGAAAGCGCCCAGGATCTCGAGGGGCTCGAGGCGATCAGGCCCAAAATCGCCGCCATGCCCAAAGGAGCGGAAGCGAGCGATCTGGAATCGAGATTTGATGCCAGGGTCGCGACGCTCAAGGAGAAAAAACGCGAAGCCGCGCTCGAAGCCGAAGCCGCTCGAAATGCGGAGGCGTCGCGCCTGGCAAGCGAGGAAGCCGTCAGACTTCTGGAAAGAGGCTCTTACGCGGAGGCGGTCGCCTTTATAGCGTCCAAAGGCTCGGACGCGCCCGAAGGCGCGCGTCTGAAAAACGCCTTGCCCAGCGTTTACGCGAGAAATATGGCGGAATTAATCGCAGATGGGCCGCTCGACGATCTCGATTATCTCCTCGAACAGAAAGAAATCGCGGGAAAACTCGACGAGAATGAAATTAATAAATTGGGCGCGGCCCTGAAGAAACGTCTCGCGACGCTCGAAAATTCCCTCATCGACGAATTTGACGCGCCTATCGGAAGCCTCGCGCAACTGGAGGACATGGAAAAAACTCTCGACGCATTTAGGGAGACAAGGGAGCGGGCGAGATATAGCGCGTTCGCCGCCGCGGTCGGGAGCGACTCGAAGCTGGAAAATCTAATGAATAAATCGCGGCTATATCGCGAAATTCTTGACAAGGGACTTGAAGTCGCTTCCCTGAACGTTCTGGCTTCCGCTCCAAACGCTCTTAATCTTTCCGGTCGCAAATGGACGAACGCCTTTCGCAAAAACGACGATCTTGCTATAAAATTTCCCAATGGAGCGTCGCTAAACTCCGATGTCTCCGGCTTCGTCGCGGAAGAGAAGGGCGGCGAGTTTATTTTGCGTTTCGGGCCATATAAACTGGAACGACAATCGGGACGGATCGAGCTGATCGCCGAAAACGGCGGCGAGAAATTTTCCTGCGCGTGGACGCTCCACGTCGGGCCGAGCGAGCTTTTCGGCCTCTATAATCGCGGCTCCCTGCTGATTCCGGCGGGCGGAACGTGCGCGGGAATCAGCCTGGAATTTAAAAAATGAAAATTCCTGTCGTCTCTCATTTCTGGAACACGGCGGGCGTAGCCCAATGGCGTCCGATCGTCTTTCCCCTGCCGCCGATCGAGAAAAGCGTAAAGGACGATTACGCGATCTTGCAATACGAAAAGCCGCCGACGCGCCGATATGGCAAATATAGGGCGATCCTCCATTACGCCTCGTCGCGCGACGCGTTCAATCGCGAAATTGTCTCCATAAAATTCGCTTTCGTCGAGGACGATATCTGTTCGCCGGAGCTGGAGTCCGCGATCCGCGCCCGTCTCGAGCGCGCCCGCGACGACGAATCTTGTCTGCGAATATATCCCTTATTTTTCAGGATTAAAAAGAGCCTTTCCGCGACCTCCGCGCAAGCGCGCAAATTGGCTTCATTCGGCGCTCTGGTTATCTGCGCCATTATCCTCGCGTCATTTCTCTACGGAAGACTAACCAAACCGACGGATGCTTCGAACGCGCCCGCGATCGTCGCGACCAAGCCCATCGCCGAAGGAAAAACCGATAGCCGGGCTATCGCGCCAGTTTACGAAGCCAAAACGCCGCCTGAACCGGAAGAGTCCCCCGTCTGCAAAGCGGCGAAAGACGATAACATATTATTAAAGTGTCCGCGAAGCTATCTGCTTTCGATCTGCTCCGGTTCTCGCCTGCCGCCTTATCGCGCCTGGCGCGAAAAATCGGATTCGTGCGTTCAGGCCAGAAGAAACAAATTCGCGGTCGGCAA
The DNA here is from genome assembly GCA_014804865.1 of Desulfovibrio sp. Next base: position 5,208 of record JAAUYY010000138.1, on the reverse strand, counting down.
AGACATTTTTCTCGAAAGTCCTCCCGAACCCCTCGCTTCCGAAATATTAAAAACGCTCTTTCCCTGAATTATGCTCATGTCGAAATTTGTCCTGAAATTCGCTCCGCTTTGTCTGCTCGTCTCTATTCTCGCGGCCTGCGGCGAGGAAGCNAAAGTCGANCGCAAGCCGGATCATTCGCTCTTCGCCCAGACCTGGAACAATCGCGCGGAGAAAATTCTCGGCGGCGAGAAATACATGGCGNCGCCCGACGGAAGAGNCGCGTCGGTCGAGCTTGTAAATCTGGCGAAGGCCTTTTCGCGGGAATGGACTCCCGAGCAAAAAAGGGAGCTGGAGGCCCTGCGCAAGGAAGCCNTGACCACCTTTCACCTCTACGCGGAATACGCCAGGGAGAACTANAGGCGCGAGCCNCCCTCGCTTAACGATAAAATGAGCGATCAGGAGCTGGCTCTCGCCCTGAACGAATGGCTTGGAGTCAAATCCGGCGACAGAACGCCGGATTATCCGACTTCCGAAACCGTAAGAAGAATGATCTTCATGAACGATTTTTGCGCCTATTTTCTCAATAACCGCAAGGNAATCCATCGTCGCGGCATAGACACGGCGATAAACAGTTGCGAGGAACTGCCNCTTGGCCCCTCTTATCCCTGGCTGGACAGTTTGACGGGAAAGAACTCGACGAAAAGATATTAGGCGGANTCGAATAGNGCCATGTATTCCTGATTGCCCTTGGGTCCTTTGATCTGGGCGGGAAGCAGGGTTTTTAGTCTCAAGCCCAATTCGTTTTCGCAAAAGGCGACGACTTTATCCGTCGCCTTTTTTCTGTATTCTTCTTTTACGACCACGCCCTTGTTTACTTCCCGGGGNGAGAGCTCGAATTGCGGCTTGATCAGGAGCGCCAATTTTCCGCCCGGCTTGAGCCAGCGAACGAGCGCGGGCAGNACGAGACAAAGAGAGATAAAAGAAAGATCNGCCGAGACAAGATCCGCCTTTTCGGGTACAAGATTNGCGTCGGCGTAGCGAATATTGACGCCTTCGAGATTGACGACGCGCGGATCNGCGCGCAGTTTTTCATGCAACTGATTTTTGCCAACGTCGATCGCGTAAACGCGCGAGGCGCCTCTTTGCAGGAGACAGTCGGTAAAACCGCCGGTCGACGCGCCAGCGTCGACGCAGACAAAGTCCGTTACGTCCAGCGAATCGAGAATCGTGAGCAATTTATAGGCGCCGCGACTGGCGTATTCCTTGCCCGGGAGGAGGATAAATCGCGTCTCGGCGGGGAAGAATTGGCCCGGTTTTTCCGGTTTGCCAATCGCTTCCCCCGACGCGTCCGCGAGAGCCACNCGCCCGGCCATGATCAGGCTTTTCGCCTTCTCCCTGCTTTCGGCGAGGCCGCTGTCGAAGACTAGCTGATCCGCGCGGAAACGAGTTTTCACGCGGTTAATAGACGACGCTGTAGGACATTACCTCCGGNCTNTGGAAGAAAAACTCGACCCGGCGATTAACCGCGCGACTTTCTTCGGAAATGCCCGGTTTCAATGGCCGCGTTTCGCCGTAGGATACGCCGCGCAAACGCGTTGGCTTTATGCCGTGCTGGGCGAGAAAATGCAGGACAGAGGCCGCTCTCGCGCCCGAAAGCTCCCAGGGCGAAGAGAAGGGCGGCTTTGACTCGCTGCCGTCCGCGTGTCCGCGCACGACGAGATAAAGGTTGTATTCGTTCATGATCTTCAGCACGTCGTCGAGGATTTTCAAGCCTTCTGGCGAGAGATTTACCGAACCCGGGCGAAACATGATGTCAGAGTTCACGCGCAACTGCACGCCCACGTCGTCGGCGCTGATGCCCGACGAGTTTTGCGGCACGGAATCGGCCATCAGCATCTGCTTGATTTTTTGCGCGATAGCGTAGTGAGATCTTTCGACNTCCGTGATTTTAAGATCTCTCGCGTCGATCTTGTCCGTATTCTGGATAAAGGGGTTATTGGATATGGGGGACGTGGAGCTCGAGTCGAATGTCCTTTCGCCGCTGAAATAGGCGGCGAGACCGGCTCTCGTTTCCGGCGGAACCATGTTTAAAACCCAGAGCAAAAGGAAAAAAGCCATCATGGCAGTAACGAAGTCCGCGTACGCGACTTTCCATGCTCCGCTCATAATCTCCTCCGTAAAAAGGGAAAACGGGAGTCGATAGGACTCCCGCGNTATTTTTAAATTGGCCGCAAGCTCGCGCGCCCTCTAACCNGTGCGAACCTTCTCTTCCATCTCGGGGAAGGAAGGCCGGAAAGGATAGGGAATAGCTCGCCTGCCGTATTCTACCGCGATCAGCGGNGTGGAGCCGCGAATAGCGGCCGCTACAGCTTCCTTGACTGCGTTGAAATAAAAATGTTCCTCGGAGACGTAGTTTTCGAGTTTCGATCCCATCGGCCCGAAGAGTCCGTAGCAACAGAGAATACCGAAGAATGTGCCGACGAGCGCGGCGCCGATATAGTGGCCCAATACGTCGGGCGGNTCGGTAATCTTGCTCATGGCGAGAACGACGCCGAGAACGCAGGCGACGATACCCATGCCCGGGAGCGATTCCGCCAGATGCGTTACGGAATGCGCCGGCAACATGCCTTCCTCGCGCATGGTGTCCATATCGACGTCCATGAGGCTATCGATATCCGCNGGATCGCCGGTCGTGAGATAGACGCGAAGCGTGTCGCCTATGAAATAGACGAGTTTGGTGTCTTTGGATATGCCCGGGTATTTGCTGAAAATGGCGCTCGATTCCGGCTTTTCAACGTCGCTTTCAATGCTGATGACGCCTTCGCGATGCATTTTCGTAAATAGCGAGTAAAGCAGGGCGAGAGTCTCCAGATAACGCGCCTTGCTCGAGCCGGGATCCGAGAATAGATGCTTCAGGCTCTTGACGATCAGACCGAATGTGTACTTGGTCTGCGAGCCGAAAAAGGCGCCCAGGCCGCAACCCAGGATGATGATGAACTCGGCGGGCTGGAAGAGAATTCCCCACTGCCCGTGAGCCATGGTGTAACCCAGGAAGATCGAGCCGATTACTATGACTAANCCGATTAATAGATACATAGCTTGCCGCCCGCCGGTCTCTACATAGGACCAGGTTGACCGTTTGCTTAAAAAAGCGGTTATTTACGCGATCTGAAAATAAATAGCCGATTTTCGNNCGCNTTTCAACTGGAAATGTCGATCGCGGCGAAGACGCGCCGAAAAGGAAATTTACATTATANTTCGAACAATTTTGTTCGAATNCGAACGCNGTCCTTTTTAATGTCGCCTTGTTTACTCGTCAAGACCGACGGAGATATGATCGAANTCTCCNCCTATTTTTAGAGGCAAGANGAGACCGCCGACCCTGAAGCGGATGAGACTGTCCAGAAAATTTTTTACAAAATTGATAGAGACCGAGCCGTCGGCCGAAACGACGCTCGACGAAGCCTTGAGCCCCGCGAAACTCAATACGCCGTTTTTGGCGACAAAGGGAGCTTCGACGCTAACGCCGCCGGAACTGATCCGATCCCTCGAAAAAAATGTCAGGGTATGGGCGAGTTCCTCGAGAATTTTTATGCGNAGGCCNCCTATAGTAAATTTTCCCTCGCCGGAAAGCGAGGTCGCGACCTGTCGCGGNACGGAGCCTTTNGCGTTCAGTTTCGCCTGAAACGAAGCCGCGCCTTTCTCAAAGCCATCGACGCCAAAACGGGCGAGCATTTTGCCAAAGTTTATATTTTTGCCCGAACCGTTAAANTTCCAGAGAAATTCCGGCGTCTTGAGCGTCAGCGCCGCGCCGATGACGCCGCCTTCCCATTCGAATTTCAGATCGGGTATNGAATATTCGCCGTTTTTCCCTTTTATATCAAAAGAAATATTCTTTAGCTCCAGCTTTTCGTAATCGAGTCCGGCGGCTTTAAAAGCGAAATTGATTTCGGGCGGATTCGACGCGCCTGTCTCCGAATTGCCAGTCGGCTCCCGACTAGCGCGTCGATCGGAGACTTCGCCGCTCGAGTNCNCCGTCGGAAATTGGCCAAGGCGAATGATNCCGCAAGTNAGATTGCCCGCNACNGCGAGNGNCGAGCCCTTTTCNGGAAATTTTAAGCTCAATTTGCCNTCTCCCTGCGTGTCGCCGGCGCGNAAAGCCAGNGCGGGGAGGGAGAGAAGCGGATAACGGAAAACGACNGGCGAGGAAATCGANGTNTCCATTTCGGGCAAAGACAGGCCGAAATCCCTGTCCATCCGCGCGAGATCGATAGTCGCTCGCGCTTCCCCCTCGAAGGATTTCAGATCGGGNGCAATTTCCCCTTTCGCCCGCAAATTGGCTTGCGGCGTTGACAGGGCGGCCTCGGTCAGGCGGGCTCCGCCTTTTTCCAAGTTATAGGCGCCGTCGAGATTTAATTTTATGGGCGAGAAGGCGGAGAGAGAGTTTTGATCCAGGGCGGTAAAGGTAACGGAAAGTTTGCGCAGGGACAGATTTGGGCGATAATAGCTCGCGGCGCCCGCGAAGGCCAGATTGCCTTCAAGTTTTTTCGCATTGTCTCCGGCGACAGTCAAGATGAAATCGCCCTTGAGATCCGCTCCCTTCGCGGGATCGACGTTCGCGGCGACGACCTTGATGTCTTTCATTAAATATCGCGTCCCGGAATTGGCGAATTTCAGCTCGCCGTCGCGAACGACAAGGCGCTCGATGAAAATCGAAGACGCTTTCGCGTCGCTCCGCGTCCCCTCGCCTGGCCGGGCTTCGCGCTTCGAGGGAGTAAGGGCTACGCTCGGCGATTCGATCAGTATTTCCCGAAGTCGCGTCTCGCCGGAGAGGAGCGGCGCCCAGTCTAGTTCGACTTTTACATTTTTCGCCTCGACGTTTACGATTAAGCCCGAGGCGTCGAAATTCCAGAGGAATTTCCCAAACCTCAAGCTCGGCGGTAAGAGGGAAACCGTCGTTTTCTCGAGAAATTCAGGCTCTGTTCCGTAAGCGGCCAGACAGACTGCCTTCGCGCGCTTGTCTATATAGGAGCCGGCGAAACCGTAGATCAGGATCGCGCCCAGAGCCGCGCAACAGGCGACGACAGCGGACGAAATTATTATAAATTTTTTCATGCCATTCTTTCCCGCGTCGCCGATAAAGCGCAAGATAATAAAAGATNGCTTCGGCTGGACGCGTCTGTAAAAATAACTTTTCCAAAATGAAAACGCAAACGCCGGACGGGGGA
>JAAUYY010000137.1 GCA_014804865.1 Desulfovibrio sp. | reverse complement strand
GCCGAAGTAGCCGAAAAAGCGCGCGACTTTGAAGACGACGAGGCGAAAGAAGCTCTCGCCCCGCCCAGGGCGGAAATAAACCCCGAGCCCCGTTTGCCCGAGCCGCCCGTCCCGGCAAAGCCGACGCCTATAAAACCGGAACCGCGTCCCGAAACTAAACCCGAGTCTAAACCGGAGCCAAAGTCGACTCCAGTCGCGGAAAAACCGGCTCCCGAAAAACCCGCTCCTGCGCGGGAAACCGAAAAGCCGAAAGCCGCGAAAACAGCCGACAAGACGATTACCAAATTTGTGGTCTTTTCGCGCGAAAAGGGCGCCACAGTGCGCCTAACCGGCTCCTCTCCTATTCAGCCGAAGAGTATGTTGCTTGAAAATCCCATGCGACTGGTTATCGATCTGAACGGCGACTGGAAATTTCCCGATAATCCCGGCATCCCCAAAAACGATTTGATATCCGGCATACGCGTGAGCAACACAGGAAACCGCGTAGTCTTCGATCTCAAGGAAAAGCCCAGGGTCTGGCGGCTGATTCCCTCTAAAAGCGCCGACAGCTTCGATGTGAGAGTGGATAAGTGATCTCCTCCCCTCCCTAAAGGGAGGAGCTTCCCAGCGGAGACAATCTTGAAAGATTATAAATAAATCATTGCGCGTTCGCGAAATAAAAGAGCTTCCGGCCCGGGAAGCTCTTTTATTTTAATCTCGCGGGATTTTTTGGACTCAAAAGGCGGAGAAACTCGAATTGAATCGAAGGCCGGGAAAAAATTCAAAAAAATTTAAAAATTGAATATTCAAAAAATTAATAAATTAATACAACATTTTATCATAAATATGAAATACTTTTTCAAATTTCATATAGAAATAGGAGGAATAAGCTTTTGGCGATTGACGGAGGCGGTTTTTATGCCATTATGAAATTTCCCAGCAAAAGGAGGACTCATAATGGACGATAAAACGCTCGCCCTGATTAGCCGGTTGCCGAAAAAATCGCTTCTGGAAGCCGCGCGCGCCCATCTCCAGAATCTCGCTTTGGAGGGACGGCTTGCCGAAGCGCGAGAGATGTATGACGAGCTTTTGAGCGTCGACGATAAAAATCTGGCGACCGCTCGCGCCGGACGCCTGCTCGTTGGGCGCTTCTGCCTTCGCGGCGACTTTGACGCCGCTCTTGAAATATATGGCAATTTCCCCGACGCGAGAGAAAATCACGATATTCTGCTCGAACAGCTTATGACTTGCGATTTGATCGTCAGGCATATGGCTGGAACGCGGACTCTTGAGGCATGGGAAATTTGGCGCCCTCTTGCCGAGAGTTTGTCGAGCGACGCGGCGAAACAGAATTGGACGCGAACCGGAGAGGCGCTTATGGACGCCTGTTACAAAAATGATCTAGTTCGCCTGGGCAAGGAAATTTACGCTTCTCTACTTGAGTTTGCTTCTTGCGACGCCGCGCGGGGCTACCTTGAAAGGGCCGCGCTAACCAGGCGCAAACTTGAAGGATAAGGCGAAAAAGCTCTGTAGGCGGACTTCAGCTTCGCGAAGTTTCTCTATTGAAATATGGAGTCGATCCTATGATCGCGACATTCCAACAGGCGAAGAACGTTAAAATATTGACGCCTGCCGTCCCATATTCCCGCGACGGGACGCGTAACGAAAAGGGCCGTTCATTCAGAAAAATCGTTTTCGCGCTTATTTGTCGCGCTTAATAGCGCGCGCGAGAAGCGTATAGAATCGGACTCGCGAAAGAGGGCTTATCGGGCTTCATCTTTTCTGATCTTCGGCGCAGAGGGCGCGTTGCTCGATTTCTATTTGATTAAGCAAGTCTGTAGCGGACATCCCAAGAGCTCTGGCTAGTAGGAAAAGAAAATTAATCGTCGGACGGTATTTGCCTTGCTCGACCTGCAAGAGATAAACTCGATCTATGCCGGACAGCATCGCGAGTTTTCTCTTGCTCAACCCCGCGTCGACGCGCAGTTTTTCTAATGTCCTGGCCACAGCCTCAACAAGAAACGGATAGTCTTCCATTAAGCCAGATTAACAGAAAGACTTGACGCGTTTGAACTGTTGCTATATACAATATATAACAATCGTTTAACAGCAAGGAAACGCTATGTCGTCAATCCGATACGTCGGCAACGGCAGGGAACAACCTTCCGTTAAGATCAGTTTCTCGATGAACGCGGGAAAATCATGGCGCGAACAAGAACTCCGCGCCGGCCAGACATTCCCCATTCCGCCCACTTGCGACGCTCTGCTAATTTCCGGGGTTCCCTATGATCCAAAAGGCGATTACGAGATCAGGGAGGGGAAAGTTGGGAGGAAGTGAGAGGAAGGATTATATCGCTAATGTTTCACGTAAAAACGTTGGAGAACCATATGATTCTGTCAATAACAAAAGAGCAAGCTGGAAAATTATTTGGCGGCGTAAAATTCATTATATACTTTAAAGCCCTTCTATCCAAAGAAGAAAGGGATTTGATAAAAAGATACAAGGTTGGCGACTTTCCCCTGATTCACGCAAAGAAAAAGCTATTAACAGAGTATGAAGTAATAGTAACTGTTGACAAGATGGTAATCGGAGATAAATTCGTCGCCGACACTATAGAAATTTTGCGAGATTATGAGAACGAACTTATAGCTTCCTCTCGAAATCTCATGGCGCTTATTGAAGAGTTGAGGAGTTTTGGAGGAGCATATTATCTTGATATAACTCCAGATTCAGTTCGCGCGCTCACACCTGACGAAATCGATAGTATAAAAGGCCAGCAACGCATAGGTTAAAAGGTTTAATATAAATATGAATAAACCTATAATATATTTATTGGCCATAATATTTCTTCAAATTCCCAATTATAAGGAATCATTAGCTATATCGACATCAGATATAGTAGATTTTGGAGGAGAAGTTTTAAGCCATGCTTCTAATAAAAAAATAAAGTTGGTAGGTAAATTAATAAAAATTGGGAATTTCTTATCTAGTCTTTTGGGCAACTCTATAAATATGAATTGCTCATATAAAATAGGATTTTTAACGGATACATTAACCTGTATTTCTAATGAAAAATTAGTAAATGGGTTGAATACTGGGCAATATACAGCTTACTTATTTTATATTAATGGATCGCGCAAGTCAATTCTCCCAATTAATTCTAATAAATTAAAATATTTTCAAAACGGTAATTTTTTTGGTTTCTCTCTTAATTCTCCAGCAAAAAATTTAGAGTTTATAATAGTCGCCAACGAGGAGGGAAATCCTGTTTGCCAGTATAAATTTTAGGCGGAAGTTTTACCCCGGCAACATCTGCTGATCAGGGAGCTTTACAAGGTTATTTCGTCCATTAAATATTTTTATTATATTATTTAATAAATTAAGTTATACAAGAAACGCGCGAGGTAAAAATAGAGGTGTGTTTCTTGTATAATAGACGGCTCCCTTGAAAGTCTAGGCTCAGGGGACATCGGAAAATTATCCAATATTTTCAGCATATTATATAAAACATAAATAAAATTAATCTTTTTTTAAACTGCGCTTTGGCGGAAATTCTATTTTTATTTGTTTGAAGTTAAAAATTAATTTTTTTNATTAAAGNCCATGAATTTTGATTTTCGCTCGTTTTACTTTCTATAAAATCCGATGTCCCTAGAGCCTATATCATAATCTTAAAACAGAATCTCAACGGCGCGACGGAGCCAAATTTCGGATGTATTCATTCGAACTGACGCTCCGCTCCGCGATATCTCGCGCAAAATCTGACAAAATCAGGCATTTTTTTGATTGAATCCGAATTGCTCTACTTCTCGCTTATCTGTATTTAATATGGTATTTATCTTGCTGGCGCCGAGCCCGATCGCGCCGCGAAATATATCGAGGCAAGCGACGGCGGCTTTGACATTTTTTCGAAGCCGCGCGCAATGAAGAATCTAGCCGCTCACGCCTGGAGGCGGCAAAACCGGGCGGAGAAATTGTGGCGACGGACAATTCAATAACTCCCGAAATTCCGTTCTCGCTTAATAGTCCTGAATGAAATCATCCTGCATGAGAGCGTGTCCGGCTCCAGAAAGGAATTTGAGGAAACCATTGATCTTATACCCAGCGGCTTTTATCAAACCCGAAAAAATTGTAAGTATTGGCGCGCATACTGCCTTGGACGTATGTTTTTCATGCCCTTTTCCCCTTAATAAAGCGCGCAACGAACTTGGCCTCGAAATCCGCCTTCCGCCATCAAACGTTTTTGCCCAGTTCGTAAGCCATTTGAGGGTAGCGCGTAGATTTGATGGATCCCGCGGGCCAGACGCCAGGAGCGATAACCCGGCCAGAGTCGCTCCAGCCCAGATAATCAAGCAGAGTGTCGTAGTGCGAGGCTATAGGGCGCGCCTGACTCTCGGCTGTATTGGCGTAGGTCATCAATAAAGCGGCTTTTTTCGGCGTATGGATTTGACCATTAATAGCGTAAAAACGATCGATAACGGCCTTGAGTTGCGCGGATAATCCGAAATAATACATGGGCGTCGCGAAAACTACCATGTCGGCGGGAACGATACGCTCGCGGACGATTTCAAAATCGTCCTTGAAGACGCAAGGCCCGTCCATACCGCAGGCGTTGCAGGCTATGCAAGGATGAACATTGGCCCCGGCCGCGTCGAAGCGGAATGTTTTGTGGCCAGCTTCCCCCGCGCCGCGCATGAATTCTTCGGCCAGAAAATTGGAGTTGCCATCTTTTCTTGGGCTCCCAGTCAATATCAGTATATCCATAGTCTTTCCTGTTCCGTTTTTTTTCCGCCCCCGTCGCGGGATTCAGGCCGGAGCCAACAAGCGCGCCCGCTCCAGCCAGAGAAAGTGTCCGTATAAATTGACGCCTATTCATGCGATTATTCCTTGTCGGACAAAAGTTTGCCGCCTACTTCAATATTATCGAGGCTATTTTCCCTGATGAATATGAAAATTGCCTGGGGCGGCAGTCCGGTCGCTTTCGCTACGGATTCCGTAACTTCCTTCGCAAGTCGAGCCTTCTTTTCCTTTTCCAGAGGGGCCAGTTCCATAACCATCGCGGGCATTTTTCTCCTCCTGGCTAATCGCCGATTACTCGGAAATGATCATGTAGTTATTTATCTTGTTGTTTTCATTCAAGGGAATCTGATCCGAAAGAATCAGGTTCTTGACCATTTTGAGCGCGCCTTGCTTGTATTTCTGGAAGTGCGGCGAGGCGATGTGGGCGTCGTAAGCCTCCTTGCTCGCGTAGGTCTCAAGGATCGTTATCAGGTTGGGATTTTCCTTATCGGCCACCGCGTACATAGTCAACACGCCCGTCTCGACGCGTAGGGAAATCTCGCCGACTTCGGTCGCGATTTTCTTGTATTCGTCCAGGTATTGGGGATAGACCTCTATTTTGGAAAGCCGCGTTATGCCGCTTTCGGTCATGGGCAGTTTAGCGCCCATGGAAGGCCTATTTTTCATCTGTCGACATTTGCCCAGCATTTCGCCCGTAGCCAGATAGGAATAGGTGGGAAATTCAAATAAAACCGGCTTCAACGCGTTATAATTCAGCTTCCCGTCCTTGTTCAGGACATTCTGGCGGGCGTATGTGTTGGCGATCGAGCAGAGGAAATTGTCAAAACCGTCGGCCTTGTAATTATCGACTACGTCAAGCTCAATGGATACCGGCGATTCGTCGATAATAGGAGTTCCATTAGCGCCCATGCGATAGGCGAATACGCCGGACTTGTTTTCCCTGGCTCCGCTGACTGTTCCAACATAATCCACTTTGGGGAGCATCGCCCGATCGACCAGATTGAGAGACATTTTTCCGGTCTGGATGACGCCTTTGTTCGTGTAATGATCCTGATTCATGCTCACCATGATCATGCTATGCCCAAGCGTCCCTGTATGGGCTACGGTCATCCAGTTGACCTTGCCATCGACCAGGGCGCCAACCACCGCGACAACGCTTGGGTAAAGCGCGAGTTGTTTGCCTATATTGATTTTTTCCATGACCGGGGTTTCTCCGCTTGCCCCCTCGTTCCGACTATCAGCCGCGCCGACGACGCGGACGCTTCCAATGATCGCCAATAGCGCTACGCATGACGCGATAAATTTTTTCAAAATCTCCTCCTGTGGAATAAATGCGGAATGATTCCAAAAAGCGTTTTCGCGGGCAATTTCTGCCAGCGTTTTTCAAGAGCGAAGGCGGGAAAGCATACCAAAAACGCGCGATTCTCTCTCAAGCGCGTCGGAACGCGGCGGCTATACTTTTTTCGAATATATTCTTACAGTTAATAAATCGCCCTCCGCAATAATATTCCGCGCAAATTTTTGCCTGATATTTTCAAAATTGCCAATCGCCTGACAAAAACGCGAATGAGCGCTTATAATAATCAAGTTCAGTGTAAAAAATGGACAAAGACGAAAGCGACAGAATCGACCGATCCGGAGCCGAGGCGATAATATTGGATCGCCGCCAGGCGGGGAAAGGACATTTCGAGGCTGCCATCCCGGGGTTTTCCTTGTCAGGCGCGATTTTGATCTCGCAGCGGAAAGCCGGTTCGAAAGACGCCGCCGATTTTGCAATGCCAGTTTTTTAAAGCGATCCAGAACATCCAGCGAAAAAATAAATTATAGGGAGAATATATGGATAGACGCTCATTTCTAAAGGGCGGCGCGGTCGCGGTCGCCGCGGCGGGATTAATCGGAGCCGGAGCCGGAAGATCGGAAACATGGGGCGCCGATCAGCAACCGCATAATATTCTCAATTACAACCCCAATATGCGCTATAGGCCGCATGGACTCACCGGCGCTTACGTATCGGCTCTGGGTTTTGGCCTGCTGCGTCTGCCAATGCTCGAGGACGGCAAAACTGTGGACGAGGCTCAAACAATTGATATGGTTCGGCATGCCATAGACAATGGACTAAATTATGTCGATACCGGCTATGTGTATCTTGGAGGTCAAAGCGAGAAGGTCGCGGGAAAAGCTCTGGCGAACGGCTACCGCGACAGGGTGTATCTGACATCAAAATCGCCCTGGTGGATCATGGAGCGACCGGAGGATTTTGAACGCTTTTTTGACGAGTCGCGCAAACGCCTGAATACAGATCTTATTGATTTTTATCACATCCATATGATCATGCATCGCGGCTGGAATGAAAAGGTCGTCCCCTTTAAACTGATAGACAAAATCAACAAGCTCAAAGCGCAAGGCAAAATCCGTTTCGCGGGCTTTTCATTCCATGACGGCGTCCCGCTTTTCAAGAAAGTGGTCGACGCGAACCCTGAATGGGATTTTTGCCTGATGCAGCACAACCTTCTGGACTCGGAGCATGAGGCCGGTCTGGTCGGGCTTAATTACGCGGCCGCCAACGGCATGGGCGTATCCATCATGGAGCCATTGCGCAACGGCTTTCTTGTCAAGCCGCCAAAGGAAATACAGGCCATTTATGACGGAGCGAAAAACAGGAGACCGGCGGTCGAATGGGCGTTTGATTATCTCTGGAACAAACCGGAAGTGAGCGTCGTAGTCAGCGGCATGGGCAATATGCAAAATGTGGTCGATAACCTCGCCTACGCCTCGCGTTCCGCCCCGGGAATGTTAACAGCGGAAGACGCGGCCACAATCGGCAAAGTCGCCCGCCAATACAAGTCCTACCCCGGCTCCATTCCCTGCACAGGTTGTTACAACTGCATCCCCTGTCCGCAAAACGTGGCTATTGGCTATCTATTCAATATGGTGAATAATCAGTACAGGGCGGACGGCGATCTGGCGAGGGCGCATCGACTTGTCAAATATTCCATGTCTCCGGTTCAGCGCGGCGACAAACCTGACGCCTGCGACGAATGCGGGC
>JAAUYY010000136.1 GCA_014804865.1 Desulfovibrio sp. | reverse complement strand
AGAAATACAAGCAAGGCGCGCTCAAAATGGTCAAGAACCTGATTCTTTCGGATCAGATTCCCTTGAATGAAAACAACAAGATAAATAACTACATGATCATTTCCGAGTAATCGGCGATTAGCCAGGAGGAGAAAAATGCCCGCGATGGTTATGAACCTGGCCCCTCTGGAAAAGGAAAAGAAGGCTCGACTTGCGAAGGAAGTTACGGAATCCGTAGCGAAAGCGACCGGACTGCCGCCCCAGGCAATTTTCATATTCATCAGGGAAAATAGCCTCGATAATATTGAAGTAGGCGGCAAACTTTTGTCCGACAAGGAATAATCGCATGAATAGGCGTCAATTTATACGGACACTTTCTCTGGCTGGAGCGGGCGCGCTTGTTGGCTCCGGCCTGAACCCCGCGACGGGGGCGGAAAAAAACGGAACAGGAAAGACTATGGATATACTGATATTGACTGGGAGCCCAAGAAAAGATGGCAACTCCAATTTTCTGGCCGAAGAATTCATGCGCGGCGCGAGGGAAGCTGGCCACAAAACATTTCGCTTCGACGCGGCCGGGGCCAATGTTCATCCTTGCATAGCCTGCAACGCCTGCGGTATGGACGGGCCCTGCGTCTTCAAGGACGATTTTGAAATCGTCCGCGAGCGTATCGTTCCCGCCGACATGGTAGTTTTCGCGACGCCCATGTATTATTTCGGATTATCCGCGCAACTCAAGGCCGTTATCGATCGTTTTTACGCTATTAATGGTCAAATCCATACGCCGAAAAAAGCCGCTTTATTGATGACCTACGCCAATACAGTCGAGAGTCAGGCGCGTCCCATAGCCTCGCACTACGACACTCTGCTTGATTATCTGGGCTGGAGCGACTCTGGCCGGGTTATCGCTCCGGGCGTCTGGCCCGCGGGATCCATCAAATCTACGCGCTACCCTCAAATGGCTTACGAACTGGGCAAAAACGTTTGATGGCGGAAGGCGGATTTCGAGGCCAAGTTCGTTGCGCGCTTTATTAAGGGGAAAAGGGCATGAAAAACATAAGTCCCAAGGCAGTATGCGCGCCAATACTTACAATTTTTTCGGGTTTGATAAAAGCCGCTGGGTATAAGATCAATGGTTTCCTCAAATTCCTTTCTGGAGCCGGACACGCTCTCATGCAGGATGATTTCATTCAGGACTATTAAGCGAGAACGGAATTTCGGGAGTTATTGAATTGTCCGTCGCCACAATTTCTCCGCCCGGTTTTGCCGCCTCCAGGCGTGAGCGGCTAGATTCTTCATTGCGCGCGGCTTCGAAAAAATGTCAAAGCCGCCGTCGCTTGCTTCGATATATTTCGCGGCGCGATCGGGCTCGGCGCCAGCAAGATAAATACCATATTAAATACAGATAAGCGAGAAGTAGAGCAATTCGGATTCAATCAAAAAAATGCCTGATTTTGTCAGATTTTGCGCGAGATATCGCGGAGCGGAGCGTCAGTTCGAATGAATACATCAGAAATTTGGCTCCATCGCGCTGTTGAGATTCTGTTTTAAGATTATGATATACCGGTTACAAGGAAGTTTTAGATTTCCTATTAATTATCATTTCAAGCTCGGAATCGGAATAAGTAGATAAAACATTATCTATGTCTTCAATCACTTTACGTTTTTGAGACAAATATCCCGTTCTGAAGCGGTAATTGAGGGGATTGAGATAATGGATACCATCGTAGAATGTGTCTATTTTGAGTTCAGTAATAAATGCGCGCAATTCCTCGATCATCTCTCTTTCTGAAGGCATCTGGAATTCGCCGCTTCGCGCCATGTCGGCTATGGGCGCTTTTTCAAAAGGCGTGATCGCCGTTGATGTTATCATCTGGGGATGAACCTGATTGAACATGGCAGCGGTCGCCCTGGCGCATTCCAGCCCTTTGCCTTTTCCGGCCATTCCCAAAATATAAAAATTAGTATATGTGAATCCGGCTTGATCAAGCCTCTTCAATTGCGTTATCGCATCCTTTGCCGTGTAGCCTTTGTTCATAAGAGCCAGAGCCTCGTCATTGCCGTTTTCTGTGCCAATATACAAATGGCTCAAACCAAGTCTGGCAAGCTCCGCCAACTCTTCATCACTTTTTTTCGCTATATCGTCGATTCTGCTTTGCAAGCTTATGCGATAAAAATCAGGGTAATGCCGTCTCAAAACTTCAATATATTGCTTCAGTTTCCAGTTTGGCAGGACGAAAGGATTAGCTCCGGTCAAGTATATTGGAGCAGTGGACGGATAAAAAGGCTTCTGAGCTATCGCCCCCTTTTCCATATCTTTATAGTATGTTTCGCTTGAAATTGACCCTTTACGGCGAAACAAGT
This sequence comes from Desulfovibrio sp., assembly GCA_014804865.1. The sequence continues at coordinate 5,420 of JAAUYY010000136.1, read as the reverse complement.
TCGCCTTGGGCCAATTTCGCGGGCGTCTTTGACAAGCAAAGGCGCCATAGCGCGTCCATTTTCAAACGGGACGCGCTATAGGTTTAACGGTTAAAAAAGGATAACCCCGCGATGTATAGCAGAAATTGCATTTTTCATAGGTACAGCCTTGTGTGGCCTGTAAAATCAAAGAATTAATCTCTTGTGGCGGTCGCATTGGGGGTTCTGTGAATTTCATTATATCTATCCTTTTTATATTATTTGGTATTCAAGGTTCATAAGACAGCTATGCCAATAGGCGCGGCGAACCCAGAGCCGCCCTGTGAACCTTGAAACTTCTTCCTCCAATCAGCCTTCCATAGGCGTCAGGATGCCTGAATCCATGGGTAAATCAGTAAAATTGGGAATATCATCCATAAGCTCTTTGGTCGCCGGGGCCGCGAAAGCCGCGTCCATGGCGGACTTGTCCCTGAAAACACACTGGCTTATGCAGATGGCGCCTTTTTTATCGCTTTCAATGCCAGGGAAAAAGGGACGAATATCGAGAAGGCCAAATGGTTCCCACACCCTGCGGACATGCGGTATGTGGTTCTTGCAATAATACTCCCTGTCGAACCGATCCTCGCTGGTTCCATCGTAACTGATGATAACTTTAAGAGACATTTTCAACCTCCTTATTTAAATTGAGTAAATTATCTTCTCCGCAATGAACATCCGTTATGGAGAGAGCAAAAATGGGATTCCTCAAGCGGTATGCCAAGATCCCGCATCGCATCCGCAAGACGGGCGCCCACTGTTTCATAGCGGACATATCCCCGTGACACTGCGTCATACCTGCCACCCCGCGCCAGCAGCACACTGGGATAGGAACCGATCTCCCCCATAAGTTCAGCAGCCAGTGCGAGATTCTTCTCAGTGGCGGTCAGCGCCGCGGGCTGATCCAGCGCGGATTCAAAGCGTTTCGGATCCATATGCCACCGCGCGGCTATTTCAGAGAGCNCCTCATCCGTGAACATATCGCGTCCCTGGCCGTAAAACATTTCCTCCAGCTCAAAGAGCTGTTCAAGCTCATGACCCGGCGCCATCTTTTTTAATACCTCCAGTATCTCATCCGCTCCTGGCGAATAAAGGCGGACATCGCGACCTGTTTCAACAGCGTTTATGGCGCCTTCTAGGGAGCGGCCTGACATCCTTTCCACTTCATGCCAGAAATCAACGAGTCCGGGAGATTGAGCCGCTTCTTCGGCAAGAGTGATCGGCTGGGAGATGAGATTTCCCCCAATAACCCGGATCCGCATGTCAGAATTCTCGGCCGCCAGCTTTTTCATGACCGGAGCAAAGGCGTAACACCAAGGGCAGAAGACATCCGCAATATATATCAAGTATNTGGNTTCCATGAATGTTTTGACTCCATTAACCTTTATCTCAGGCTTTTTGCGAATTCATAAATTTGTCTCGGGTACGCGGTGTTCAGGACTTCATTCTCCGCGTTTACCCCGCCTGCCAGCATGATGCCCCTGTCTTCCCAATGCAGATACGAGAGCATATTTTTGTAGCTTTCCACAATGCCTGACGCCCTGTTTCGGTCTGTCGTCCAGAAGGTGGCAATAAGGCAGGCCTGCTTGCCTCCCATAATACGCGCGTCAATGGCGTAGAACCGATCCACAACAGCCTTTATCTGGGAAGAAATGCCAAAATAGTACATAGGCGATGCGAACAGCAGTAGGTCAGCCCTCACGAGCGGCTCCCTCAAAGAAGTGAAATCATCATCAAAGACGCAGGGTCCATTCATACCGCAACGGTCGCAGCCTATGCAGCCATGAATTTTCTTGTGGGCTGCGTCAAAACGGAAAACTCCGTGTCCAGCTTCTTCAGCCCCCTTCTGGAAATAATCGGCAAGCAGTCCAGAATTGCTTCCGGGCCTATGGCTACCGGTGATTATAACAATATTCACAAAAATCAGCCTCCTTGCATGGTTCATATATTTCTTCATAGTCTATCAGACAAAAGGGAGAAAAAATCAAGCGGTTACCTTTTTGTAACTAATGGAAATGAAATTGACATATGCTTTGGACATGGCTATAAAATTTAAATTTATATATTGAGGTGAAAAACATGGAAAAAAACAACAGATTTGCGGAACTTGACGCAAGCGGGATTACTGCGGATTGTTTGGTCGAAACATCAAATGGGTGGGACGGAACGCCCCTGCCGAATTATCCTGAAGGCAAGCCGGTTATTTTCATATACCGGTATGTGTTTCCTCCCCATTCGGTTACCGCCGATCATTTCCATAAAATCATCAATTGCGGCGTGGTGACAAAAGGGCAGATTACGCTCGTTTGCGCCAACGGCAAGGAAAAGACCGTCATGGCAGGGGAAGCGGTAGTCGAGATCGACGGAGAAGCGCATCATGGGGAGAATCGCGNGGATATACCCGCGGAAGTGATCATGTTTTATGCGGGCGATGGCAAAACCCCATTTTCATTTCCCGCATGACCAGGAATAGGCGTACCAAGGATGATATCAAAAAAAGATTTGCCTGAATGCCCAGTGGCTACCACTGTCAGCTTAATTGGAAACAAATGGAAACTGCTTATTTTACGGGATACGCTTTCTGGCCCGAAAAGATTTGGCGATCTTCTCAAAAGTCTTGAGGGCATCAACCGGAAAGTCTTGTCGGAAAACCTGAAACAGATGGAAGCGGACGGTCTTCTGACAAGGATTGCCCATCAGGAAAAGCCGCCCTGCGTCGAATACAAGTTGAGCGAACTGGGCGAGGAAATGCGTCCGCTCATTCACGAAATGGAACAATGGGGACTGCGCTATAAGAAAAAGTGCGAATGACACTACAAAATTGATTTGACTATATAAAACGGAGAGTCAATGCATTATACAGGCCAGGTTTACCGTCCTCCAATGGAAAGCGACACGCCGCTTCTGGAAATAACCACAGGCTGCTCTTACAATCGCTGCGCTTTTTGCTCTATGTACAACAGAACGCCATTCAGCGCTTCAAAACTTGATGACATAAAGGCGGATCTTCTGGAAATGCGCAATGCCCTTGGGAGCGATGTCCGCCGCGTCTATCTTCTCAACGGGGATCCTTTCGCCCTTTCCGCAAACAGGCTTCTGAAAATTGCAGATCTGGCGCATACCCAGTTTCCAAATCTTGAGACCCTTACCTGCTACGCTTCNATAAACGATCTGAACAACAAAAGCGACTACGATCTGAAGGAATTGCGCGCGGCTGGCTACAACGATCTTTANATNGGTCTNGANTCNGGCTGGGGNAAGGCCGTCNAACTTATGCGCAAGGGCTTTACCATCGAGGAAGCGTGGTGTCACCTTGATCGTCTGGAAAAAGCCGGATTCCGCTATGCGGCATTGTTAATGATAGGGGCTGGAGGTAAAGGCAATAGCGAAATCAACGTGGCTGAAACAGCGAAACTGCTGAACAGGTATAAGCCTTTCACTATCGCGGCAGTGCCCACAGCGGTTACGCCGGACAGCGAGTTGGCGACCATGCGGGATCGCGGCGAATATGTGGAGCTCAACGAAAGGGAAATGCTTGAGGAAGAGATTATGCTGTTGCGGGCGCTTGAAGTTGATGATGACTGCTTCTTTTTTGGCAGCCATCCTTACAACACGATTCCCGTAAGCGCCAATTTTTCGGAACGGGATAAAATGATCGCCTACCTTGAGAACAATACGCGCAAGTTGCCTCCCTCTTTTCTGGAAAGCGTCAGAGAAAGGGGACAATTATAAGGATTTTTTCGTCAATCTTAAAGCCGGGAGGGGTTTATGCCTCTTAAAAATCTCGCCGATTGGTCGAACACTTTCAATGTAAATTGCATGGTAGCGAATTAGAGGCGCAAGATTATTGAATGAGAATCATGGAGCGGGGCAAATGAAAAAAATATATTTTTTCCCATTATTTTGTCTGCTTTTTCTGGTCAGCGCGAGCGCGCTGGCCGTAACCCACCCATTGCGTTATTTTGGTCAACCGTCAGGATCGCGCGGTAGCGCGACTCCCTATGGCGACAACAGTAAAGCCGGACACTATATCAAGGCTGGGGACGCCAAAATCTATTACGAAACCTATGGAGAAGGCGATCCGCTTTTTGTTTTTCACGGAGGCGGCGTAGGCTCGCCTTATGAATTGGGTCAAATCATTGATCAACTGCGCGATAAATATATGGTCGTTGTTGTTTCAAGCCGCGGTCATGGCCATTCCGAAATTGGTCATGCGCCCATTTCGCTCAAGCAAAAGGCTGAAGACATGCTGGCGGTTATGCGAAAAATAACCGCCAAGCCAGCGCCTGTACTGGGTTTCAGCGATGGGGCTTACACCGCGTATGAATTGGCGGCCTCGCATCCCGAAGCGGTTGAAAAGCTGGCGGCAATTGGCGCCGGCGCCTTGAAGTCCGGCTTTTTCCCCAGTTCCATGCCCCTAGCAGACCTGGAAAAGGCTGATCTGGCCTATATGGCGCAAATGCGCTCCCTTATGACGGAACCTGAAAGATTGCGGGAATTTCTTAATGACTATATGTCGTTCTGGAACAAGGCTGAAATTGGCAAGGATTTGCTGACAAGAATCAAATGCCCGGTGTTGCTCATAGGAGGCGACAGGGATAGCCACGCGCCTCCAGAAACTGTGATTGAAGCTGGTAAAATGCTTGGAAATTCCAGAATCTGCATTGTTCCCGATGCTGGTCACGCCGCTTTTCTGGATAATTTTCCTGTAACCTGGGCAGCTATAAACCAATTTTTTACAAAATGAGGGATCAATAATGTACGAATCAGTTTATAGACAATAGGTATTGATTTTCCAAATGTTTAAAGTCGCGTTTATGAAACCGGCAAGCTAAAACTCCCGCGAAAGAGCCTTGGCAGCTTATAAAAATAGCGTTTCCATTGATGAAATTTGCAAGAATTTCAACATTTGCCGGAAGATATTTTATATGTGGCGCAAAAGAGAAGCAACTGGCGGCGATCAGGCCACTGAACCAAAATGCCATCGCCTCGCGCGCTTTCTCCCGATGATATCGAGTGACTCAGGGAATTGCGCGTTCAGGACAGTTCGCTTTACGCGCGCGAAATTGGCGAAAAACTTGGTCTTACATATCGCCCTGCAATAATTATATGGCGCGCCCTGAAAGAATTAGGCTTTGCATATAAAAAAAGTCTGCGCGCAAGCGAAAATCCCTCTCTCAAAAAAGCGCGATTTGCTATAAGAGGTTAGCGGGAAAACGCCCTTTTCTATTTAATTTCTATAAATTTCAATACGTTTTCTAAAAATCCGCTATCCCTAGAGCCTGGCGTAGCTTAAATGTAAAAGGAGCCAGATTTTACTCTAACTCCTTGAATTTACTTGGCGTCCTCAAGGGGATTTGAACCCCTGTTACCGGCGTGAAAGGCCGATGTCCTTGGCCGACTAG
>JAAUYY010000135.1 GCA_014804865.1 Desulfovibrio sp. | reverse complement strand
GCCTCGGCGGCCATATGGGCATTCTCGGCGACGGAGAGAGGGCGGTCGCGACGACCAACCGAAATTTCAAGGGACGCATGGGTAGTCTTGATTCCGAAATATATCTCGCGAGTCCGGCTGTAGCCGCCGCGAGCGCGATCGTGGGACGAGTGGCCGCGCCCTCTTCTCTTTAGCTCGCGCGTTGCCACGCGAATTTCGCGAGGAGATATAAGATATGACAATGAAAGGAAAAACGCTTAAAGTCGGCGACCATATCGATACGGACGCCATCATCCCGGCCCGGTTTCTCGTAACGTCCGATCCGGAAAAACTCGGCGCGAACTGTATGGCAGGGCTGGATCCAGAATGGGCATCCCGCGTTAACAAGGGAGACATCCTGGTCGCGGGGCGCAACTTCGGCTGCGGATCTTCGCGCGAACACGCTCCCATAGCGATCCTCGGCGCGGGCATTCCCGCCGTCGTCGGGCATAGCTTCGCGCGAATATTTTACCGAAACGCTTTCAATATGGGGCTGCCGCTACTGGAGATCGGCGACGACATCGATAAAATCGCGCCCGGAGACGAGCTTGAAATCGATATGGAAAAAGGCGCGATCCGCAATCTGACCACTGGCGTCGCTATACCGTTTCAGCCTATTCCCCCGGCCATGCGCGAGATACTCTCCTGCGGAGGACTGGTAGGTTACGTCGGCAAGAGACTCGCCGCGCGCGACAAGGTCGAATAATTAATAATTCAGGACGTCTCAATGAGCAAAACTGTCTGTCTGTTGCCCGGCGACGGCATAGGCCCGGAAATTCTCGCCCAGGGCGTCGCGTGTCTGGAAGCGATCAAAGAGCGCTTCAACATCTCGATAAACTTTACCGAAGCGCCTATCGGAGGCGCGGCCATTGACGAATATGGAGAGCCCTTGCCGCAAAAGACCATCGACGCTTGCCTCGCGGCGGACGCGGTTTATCTTGGCGCGGTGGGAGGGCCCAAATGGGACAGCCTCCCCATGGACAAGCGACCGGAAAAAGGTCTGCTGGGTATTCGCAAGGCTCTTGGGCTGTTCGCCAATCTGCGTCCGGCCACGGTCTGGCCCGAACTCGCCAGCGCTTGTCTTCTGCGCTCGGATATAGCGTCCCGCGGGGTGGATCTCCTGGTCGTTCGCGAGCTAACCGGCGACATTTATTTTGGACAGCCGCGGGGCATCGAACAAAAGAACGGACTCCGCGTCGGTTTCAACACCATGATTTATGACGAAAACGAAATCGAACGGATCGCGAAAATCGCCTTCGAGCAAGCGATGGCCAGGCGCAAGAAGGTATGCTCCGTCGATAAGAGCAACGTCCTCGAAACGTCCCGCCTNTGGCGCGAAAAGGTAATCGAGACAGCCGAACGCTACCCCGAGGTCGAACTCTCGCATATGTATGTCGATAACGCGGCGATGCAACTGGTTCGCGATCCTTCGCAGTTCGACGTGATTCTCACTGGCAACATCTTCGGCGACATACTTTCCGACGAATCCGCCGCGATCACCGGCTCCCTCGGCATGTTGCCTTCCGCTTCCCTTGGCGCGAAGAATCCGGGGCTTTTCGAACCCATCCACGGATCCGCTCCCGATATAGCCGGAAAAGACATGGCCAATCCTCTCGCGACCATTGTGTCAGGCGCAATGCTTCTGGCAACCGGTTTAAAAATGCCCGCGGAAGCGGCCGCGATCTTGCGGGCCGTAGGCGATACGCTCAAGGCGGGTTATCGCACGCGCGATATAATGGAGGATGGCAAAAAGCTGGTCGGATGTTCGGAAATGGGCGCCGAAGTCGTAAAAAGAATCAAACAAGCGCTTTGAACGAACAGATAAGGCAAAAACGCCCGCGAATCTACTTCGCAGGATCGACGCCCAATAGCGCGATGACCGCGACGCGGCTTTTGACAGAAGCCGCGCTNATCATCGGACTCGAGGCCATTTCAGGCGAGATTCAAGGCAAGGACGCGGAGTCGTCCTCGCTGGCGATTGGAGGCTGGTCTTCTCCCAAGTTCGAGCGGGGAGAAGCGGATATCATTTTGGGTTTCGAACCGTTAAAAACCCTCCGCGCCTTGCCGCTTTTATGCGCCGGCGGCGCCGTTTTCTGCAGTCTCGATCCCGTTGCTCCGAAGGCCAAACCCCGAGACGAAGACTGCCCAGATTTAATGCGAGTAATGGCGAAGATACATAAAGAGGCGGATTACGCGCATTTCATATCCTGCGAAGCGATGGGAAAACAGGCGGGAGCGGAAGAATCGGGGGCTACCGCGCTCCTGGGAGCGCTATGCGCTTCCGGCCTCATTCCCATTCCTCTCAAAGGCCTTGAGAGAGCCATAACGAAAGTTTTTTCGGGCAAAGAGGCGGAAATACATCTCTGCGCCATGCGCCTCGGCGCGAAGTCCGTGCCCTATCCGGTCAAAAATTTATAGGCTCTCGATCTGAAAATATTGATTTGACTTACGCTAAAATTACGCGTCAAAACAAATTATTTTAGCCCGGGCATAATCAAATAGAAAAGTTTATCGGCTCCGCGCTTGAGCGCGCTTACGCTTTTCTTTTCCCTCGCCAGATCTAAAAAATTCTTATTTTCCAGCGTTCTTCCGTTCGGCGCCTTGCGTTACGCCCGGGTTCGCAAAAATTTTTTGCCGATTACTGACCTCGAAGTTTTAACAGAGCGAAACATCTCTATAACCCAAGCTGGGCCAGCATATCGTCGATCGCGGCTTGCGATTTGCCATTCCGATCAGGACCTTTCAACTCCGATGTCTTCTGGAAATTTTCCATCGCTTCTTTCGCTTCCTGTTCAAGCGTTTTCGCGTCCTTTTCGGGATCTTTCTCCGCGCCGTCCAGCATGAGACCCGATGACACATACAAATCGATTACGCTTTTTTCGATGCCTTCCAGCGCCTGAACAACTCTCTTAATCCTCTGCCCGGTCAAATCCTGAAAGCTCAAAGCGGTAAGAACCGCCGACAAATCTTTTTGAAGATCGTCGTTTAAAGCGAGCAGCCGATCTCTCTCATGATCGTCGAGTCGAGCCGACGCTTCGCGGATAATATCCGCCGCTTCTCGCGCTTTTTCTTCCTGCTTCTCGATTATATCCATGATGCTCATGGCCGCCTCCTCCGTGGCCCGAGCTACTTCGCGCAGCTGGTCGGAAGCCTCGGAAATCAGCGCGTCGGTCGAGGCCCGACGATTGGCCGCTTCGCTGGACGCCGAAGACAGCTTTTTATAAATATCTTTTAAGCCGTTGCGCATATCTTCGCTTAATTGCTTGTAAACTGTCATGGGACAGATCCTCCGCTCGCAAAGACGCCGACTAGCGACGCTATTTTAGAATATGTCGTCATAGCCGTTTTTCAAACGGTTACGAATAAGATCATTCGCAAAAAAACGCGTTTTTTGACTCAATCTCGCCGCTAATCGCGGCGCNCCGGATTATAAAATCCGGCGTTAGAAGCTGGGCAANGCTACTTCTTACTTGTTCGTTTTCAGGAAAGCTCTCGCCCTTGTCGCTTCGGACGACTTTGGAAACTTGCTGATAATTTCTTGCATTCTAGCCTTCGCGGCGGCCGGTTGCTTCATCTTGCTGAAACATATGGCTTGCTTCAGATAAGCCGAGGGCGCGTTCGAGGACTTGGGATATTTCTTTATCACAGTGTCGTAAGCGAGAGCGGCCTCGGGAAACTGATTTCTCTGGAATATGCTGTCCGCAAGGTAATACTGCGCGTCGGCCGTCTGGGAATGCGATGGATAATTCTTCAAAAAATCCCTAAAGGATCTCTCGGCCGCTGCGTAATCCCTGCTATGATAAGAATTGAGACCGGCGTCGAAAAGCGCGAGGGAAATATCCTTTTTAGGCGCGGGCGCCACGGGCTCGGGTTGCGGATCCGCCTGACCCCAAGTCTCTTCCGAAGGGACGACGGGCTCTGTACTCGCGGTAGTTCCCGTCTCGTCAATCAAGCCGTAATTCTGAACTGGCTGGGTCGTTTCCGGCTGAACCGTTCTCGCGGCTCCGTAAGCGCTGCTATCCGGGGCTCCGGTTGGCTGTATGCCGGCCATCCCCTCCGTTGGAACTTCTCCCGCGACGATCGGCGTCGGCGAAGCTTGCGCCGGGCTCGTCTCCGCGGGCATGGGCGCGCCCAGATTCAGATTAAGAGCCATATTGTTGTCGACCTGACGGAGCGCCGCGTCATGCTGGCGCACTCTATCCGCTATGGCGCGGGCGTCATCGAGCTGTCCTTTCAGGCTGTCGATCTCTTGCTTCATCGCCTGGATCTGATTCCACGCGTCCGCCTGTTGCGGTTGCATCTGCCGCAACTGTATATCCTGTCTCTCCACCCGCTCTTCCAGAGTGGGGCCGCTTGATCCCATTGGAACGCAACCGGCCGCGACCAGGAAAAAGGAAAGGATCGCGATCTTCTTCATAACGGCTTAACCTCTCGCATATCGTTTCGCGCTCGATCGAACATTCGAGCCGCTTACAGGCTCCCTCGGGGCATCGACTGTTTCCGGCCTACAAAAATATATATTATGCCCCCAATGACCGGGACAAGTATGACAAAAACAAGCCACGCCATCTTCCTCTGGAAAGTAATGAAATCATGATTCCAGATAGCCCAGATACTCCAGAAGGTCGGGATCATGGGCAGGAGAGCGACGACGGGATGCCACCAGGCAAAGGTCATTTCTCATCCTCCGTCTCGCGCTTCCAGGCCGCCACGCAAGCGAGAAAGGCGCCCGCGCATATTCCCATGTCCGCGACATTAAAGGCCGGCCAGTGCCATCCGCGCCAGTAAAAATCCAGGAAATCTACGACGCTTCTGAAATGAACGCGATCAATGAGATTGCCTATGGCTCCGCCAAGGATCATGCCGAGGCCGATAATAAGAGCGGGTTGCCGCTTCGCGCTCTTCGCTATAACGAAGATTACGACGGAGGCCAGGAGCGTCGCTCCGAGAAAAAGCCAGAACTGCCACTCGATATCGGGTCTATTCAGGAAACCGAAGGCCGCGCCCCTATTGCGAATATTCACCAGATCGAAAAATCCGGGAATTACGACTATTACTTCTCCGGGCTCGATTGTCGAACGGACGATCAATTTTGTAAGCTGATCCAGCCCAAGGACACCGAGCGCGGTCAGAAGCAAAACGACGTATTTGTTCTTCATTCCTTGCCGCCCAGCGCCCGCAAAACGCTAGCGCATCTCGGGCACAAGTCCGGATATTCCGCGTCCTTGCCAACGCTCACGTCATGAATCCAGCAACGAGCGCATTTTTCGCCGCGCGCCTTTTCCACGAGACCGGCGCAATCCTCGACCTCCTCGTCGCGAACCGCGTTTTCCGGGGCCTTGTCCCTGCGGTCGAGGTTCAGTTGGGAGACGATTAAGGCTGCTCGCAGATCTGTGTCGAGACTTTCCAGTCTCTTGCGACCCGCGTCGGAAAGATACAATGAAACGCGGGCGTCCAGCGAATGTCCGATATTTCCCGCCGCTCTCTCCCGCTCAATGGCGCGATTCGCGGCTCCTCGAACTGCCAAAAAATAATTCCAGTTTTCCCTTTTTTCGGCGTCAAGCGAAAATTGATCCGAGCCGTAGGGTTGCAAAGCGAACACAGTGTTTTCGGGCTCCCGCAAACCGACGGGAAGCAGGCGAAATATCTCCTCCGCCGTAAAGGACATGATCGGAGCCATATTCCGCAGCAGCAGGCGCAAGATATGCCAGAGCGCCGTCTGCGCGGATCTGCGCTCCTGGCTGTCGGGAAGCGAGGAGTAAAGTCTGTCCTTGATAATATCCAGATAAAGCGCTGAAAGATCCGTCACGCAGTAATTATGGAGACCGTGAAAAACCTTGTGAAAATCGAAGTCCATATACGCGTTCTGGAGCCTGTCATAGACAAGGCGCGCGTTATCCAGCGCGAAGAGATCCAGGGGGAGAGGATCGTCGACGGCGTCTTTTCCCGAAAAATCGTAAAGATTGCCCAGAATGAAGCGGCAAGTGTTCCTAACGCGTCTGTAAGCGTCGACCAGGCGCTCGAGAATTTGCGGCGAGATGCGGATATCTTCGCGGTAGTCCACAGAAGCCGCCCANAGCCTGATGATTTCCGCCCCGTATTTATTGATGAGTTCTTGCGGAGCCGTTACGTTGCCGAGGGATTTGGACATTTTGCGCCCTTCTCCGTCGACCACATAGCCGTGAGTCAACACGGATCGATAGGGAGCGCGGTCGCGAATCCCTTCCGAAATGAGCAAAGAGCTATGAAACCATCCTCTGTGCTGATCGGAGCCTTCCAGATAGAGATCGGCGGGAAAACTCAAGTTCTCCCGGGCTTCGAGCACGGCCGAAAAGCTTGTTCCGGAATCGAACCAGACATCGAGAATATCGGTTTCCTTTTCCCAATCCGCGCCGCCGCATTTCGGGCATTTCAGGCCAGGCGGAACGATCTCCTCGATCGGCGCTTCGTACCAGAAATCGCATCCCGTAGGATGAGTCGCGAAGCGCGAACAAATTTCCCGCATCCACGCGGGATCGTTCCAGGCTTCTCCGCAACTTTTGCATTTAAGCGCCACAATAGGGACGCCCCATTGCCTTTGTCGGGATATGCACCAGTC
>JAAUYY010000134.1 GCA_014804865.1 Desulfovibrio sp. | reverse complement strand
TCCCCTCTTCCTGTCCGTCGAGAATGGCCCTGAGATTCTCGATATTTACTTCATGACGACCGAAAACCTTGCTCATCGCGCCGATCAGTCCCGGGCCGTCCGGCCCGTCGACCGTCACCACAAAAGGCTCGCATTTAAGGTTTTGTCCCCATTGACTTTCGATCGCGGGACGCGCCATGACCGAAAGATCGACCTTTTCGCGGGCGAATGTCTCGGAGAAAAAATCCTTCAGATATTTTTCGTCGATATTGTCGGGCGCGTCGACCACGAAAATTGCCGCGAATTCGCCGCTCAGCATGGTCTGGGACATCGCCTTGATATTGCAACCAAGCTCGCCGAAAAGCCGACTGATTATCGCGACGATCCCGGGACAGTCGCGACCGAGAAAAGAAGCGGTCAGTTTTCGCACCGGTTATTTCTCCGAATCCCAGATATAGGGAATGTCGGGCGTATCCTGGGGCGCGCGCTGGCATTCGTCCGGATCGTGGGCCATGTCGGGACAGTTGCACAAAAGCGCGGGAGTTTCGCTCGCGCAACGGAAGCCGAACCAGATCCCGGGAGGAATGATCAGCATATTGTAATCGCCGGGTCTGCCCAACTCCAGGACATCGAGAACGCGGAGAGTCGAGGAGTCCGCCCGCATATCGTAGAGGGCGATCCTGATCTTGCCAAAGGGCGCGGCCAGTCTCTGCGTCTGTTTCGCGTGCATTTTCCAGGCTTTGACCTTTCCGGGCAAAATCTCCGAAAAGTATATTTCGCCTATGCCCGCTGGAAACTTGGGCAGGGCGGGCGACTCTGGCCGCAATAATCGCATGACATCCCCGGCTGCGACCGGGACGACGGTCAGCGGGAATAATTCTACGCCTTTAATGAGAGGAAGGCGAATCTTGCCGTTTTCCATGTTCCCTCCGGCTTAATCGATGGCCCAGCGGAGTCCGCGCTCGGCGGCCATCCTTTCGTATTCTTCAATCTGCTCCCTCGTAAATTCCGCCATGCCGGCTTTTTCCTTGTAATAGCGCGCGTACCAGAGAGCCGTAAAATCGAGTGTCTCCTCAATGTCCATCGTAGCCTTCCAGTCCAGCTCGGCNAGGGCGCGGTCGCAACACAATTTTAGCAAGCCGCTCTCTTTCTTTCTCGCTGCGCCCGAAGCGTCCGTCGTCCATTCGAACCCGGGCCAGCGAGCGAGCAAGCCTTCCGCGATCTGTCCCACAGTGTAAACCGCGTCGGCGGGCGGGCCGAAATTATAGGAGCGACCGCGAGGATCATGGCCGTTCGCGCCTAATTTTTCATTCAGGAGGCGGGCGCCGAGCCAGAGATAGCCCGAGAGCGGCTCGAGGACGTGTTGCCAGGGGCGCGTCGCAGCCGGACTGCGGATCAAAACCGGCTTGCCTTCNGCCCAGGCGCGGGCGCAGTCGGGAACAATCCGATCTTTGGCCCAGTCTCCGCCGCCGATGACATTTCCCGCCCNGGCTGTCGCGCAAGCCGCTCCTTCCCTGAAAAAACTCTGAAAATAGCAATGGGANATTATTTCGGCGCAAGCCTTGGACGCGGAGTAGGGATCCGCGCCGCCCAGGGGATCGATCTCGCGATAGCCGTAAACCCATTCGTCGTTGCGATAGCATTTGTCCGAAGTTATGACGACGACCGCCTTNATCGATGGAACGCGGCGAGCNGCCTCCAGAAGATTCAGCGTTCCCAGGGCGTTTGTCTCGATAGTCTTTGTCGGCTCGTCGTAGGACTCGCGCACGAGAGCCTGGGCCGCGAGATGAAAAACAATGTCCGGTTTGGTCTCCGCGAGAGCCCGCGAGAGGGCGGTCGCGTCGCGAACGTCTCCGGAAATTTGCGAAACGCGNTCCGCGAGTCCCAGGACTTCGAAATTGGCCGGCTGGCTGGGNANNCCGTTGGCGAAGCCGACTACGCTCGCGCCCAGTTTGAGAGCCCAGGCGCAAAGCCACGATCCCTTGAANCCGGTGTCGCCGGTTATAAAAATGTTTTTTCCCTTGTACGCGTCGCCGAACACGCNNTCCTCCCCGCGAGTTTAAGAATATTTAACGGTTGAAAATCGTTCGTCAAAATACGCGGNGTTTGGCTCGTTCTNGCCGCTGATCGCGGCGCGCAGNTTTATAAAATCCGNCCTGCAAGCGGCGAANACTGCTTTTTAAACAAGCCGAGCGTTTTAGCTCCAGAAGGCCTCGCCCTTGTCCCATAATTCGTTGAGACGCAGGGAATCGCGGAGAGTGTCCATGCATTGCCATTGTCCCGGGTGCGGATACATGGACAACTGGCCTTCCTCCGCCAGGGTCTGAAGCGGCTCGCGCTCGAGATCGCATTTCTCGTCTTCCGAGAGATAATCGAGGAATTTTCTTTCAAATACGAAAAAGCCGCAATTGATGTACTCGTCNAGCACGGGCTTTTCTTCCCAGGANAGNATCTTGCCCGAGGCGTCCGCCCGGGCCGCGCCGAAGCGCGAAGGCATGCGGACGCCGGTAAATGTGCCGATGGTTCCCGCTTTTTTGTGAAATTCGACTAGCTTGTCGATATCNACATCCGCGAGACCGTCGCCGTAGGTTACCATGAAGCGGTCGCCCTTGATATATTTGGCGACGCGCTTTAGCCTGCCGCCTTTCAGCGTCTCCTCGCCGGTGTCGCAGAGCGTTACCGTCCAGTCTTCCATATGGCCGGCGCGGAGGGACAGATCGCCCGTTTTCAAATTTATTGTAAAGTCGGAATTGAGAGATTGATAGTCGCGAAAATAGCGCTTGATCATCTCGCCTTTATAACCCAGGGGGAGAACNAAGTCTCGAAAGCCGAAGCGGGAGTAGATGGACATGATGTGCCATAGGATGGGCTTGCCGCCTATTTCGACCATTGGCTTGGGCTTTACGACGGTCTCTTCGCGAAGGCGCGTTCCCTTGCCTCCGCACAAAATTACAGTTTCCATAGCGGACTCTTCGCGATCTTCGCGCGAGATTCGCGCTTGTCGCCAGTATTGGGCAAGATTTTGATTGTCGCGCGAAGGGCGGAGCATTGCGTCTTCTCGCGAACCGGATATAACAATTACGCGTCGTCGCGCAATTTTTCAACGGTTAATTCGCGGCGCGGTTTTACAATCGCGTTGAGTTAAATTATAATTTATCATAAAGCGGCTTTGCCTGGCAAAGACGTCCGCGAAATTGCCGCGGGGCGAACCTGTTTCGCCGATAAGCCGCCATTTCAAACGAAACATACCATATTGTCCGCGAAGTTTCGTCTTTCCTGTGATTAGTCAGGCTCGGGACTTCGCTGTCGCGCGAACACGGGAGGAAACATGGCCGCGATAGTTTACATGGCGAAATTGCATACGCGCACGGAATCGGGAAGCAAGGGAGCGAAGATCGACAGGCTTTGCGACGCGCTCAATCTGGCCGACGTCGTGCAAAAAGACGAATTATGCGGGATAAAGTTGCATTTTGGCGAATACGGCAACGACACGCATATCAATCCCGCCTTCATTCGCCGCGTAGTCGAAAAGGTTCGCGCCGCGGAAGCGAAACCTTTNTTGACCGACACTTGCACGCTCTATTCGGGTATGCGGCATAACGCGGTCGATCACCTTAATGTCGCCTATATGCATGGNTATTCGCCGGCNACNGTGAACGCGCCCATAATTATCGGCGACGGGCTCTACGGTTACAATGACATTCCCGTGCGGATCAACTGCAAGCACGCCGAGGAAGTTTATATAGCGGACGCCATCCGCCGCGCGCCCGCTCTCGTAGTCGTCTCGCATTTTAAAGGCCACGAGATGGCCGGATTCGGGGGAGCGATCAAAAACCTCGCCATGGGCGGCGCCAGCGTGCGCGGCAAGCGCGAACAGCACAAGACGCACGTCATCATCGACACGGCGAAATGTATCGGCTGCGGTCGTTGCGTCAAGGTCTGTCCGCAGAGCGCGCTGACCCTTGTCGACGGCAAGAGTCATGTCGATATCTCGAAATGCATCGGCTGTTTCGAGTGTATCACGGTCTGCCCGGTGAAGGCCATCAGCATCGACTGGGCCACGGAGATGTTGCCCTTTATCGAGCGCACGACGGAATACGCCCTGGGCGTTGTTCAGGGTCGTCAGCAAAATATCTGCTATATCAACTTTGTGATGAGCGTTACCCCGGACTGCGATTGCGTCGGCTGGAGCGATCTGCCCATGGTCGCCGATCTGGGCATCCTCGCCAGCCATGATCCGGTCGCCATCGATCAGGCCTCCTATGATCTCGTCAATCAGGCGGAGCCCCTCGATCCGAAGCTCGCCGGAGCGCCGGACAAGTTCAAGGCCCGCTGGCCCCATACCCACCCCGACAGGCAGTTGAGCTACGGCGAGGAAATTGGCCTGGGCACAAGAGAATACGAGCTCAAGCATATTTAATTATTGCCTCTTCCGTCGGAAGCGACGGGAATTCCCCTTTTACGGCCAAGACAGCCGCCGCCTCGCGCGGCGGCTTGAATTTTCCCGCGTCCTGGCGCATTAAAAAGGAATGTCCCTAACCGTTATCCTGCTTGTCCTTGGCGCCGCGCTCCTGCACGCCACCTGGAACATTATCGTCAAGGGCGGCTCCAACAAACTCTTTGAAACCGCGATGAACGCCCTCGGCGGCGGTCTCGGGAGCCTGCTGATCCTGCCATTCGTTCCGGCGCTCTCCGCGGAGTGTATTCCGCTTCTTTGCGTATCCTGCCTTTGCCATCTCTCCTATTATCTCTCGATGGCCCAGGCCTACAAAACGACGGATCTTTCCCTGGGCTACACGCTCATGCGCGGAACGGCGCCCATGCTCACGGCCTTCGCGCTCTCCATCCTCGGAGCTCCCCTGGGCCCTCTCGCCTGGGGCGGCATACTCTTGCTCTGCTCGGGCATTTTCGCCCTCGCCCTGCAGGAAAAAATCAACGGCGCGGGCAACCTGAAAGGCGTCCTCTATTCCCTGCGCACCTCCTTCATTATCATGGGCTACACCTTGGCCGACGGCTACGGCGCGCGTCTTTCCGGCGACAGCGTTTCCTATACCTGCTGGATTTTCTTCCTGAATATCTTTCCCCTGCATATCTACGTTCTCGCCCGCTACGGTCGCGAATATATCGCCTATCTAAAAAAGCGCGGGGCCGTCGGGATCAGCGGCGGTCTTTGCGGGCTCGGCTCCTACGGCATAGCGATCTGGGCCATGACCGTAGCCCCGATCGCCCTGGTCGCCGCCCTGCGCGAGACTTCGGTGATCTTCGGCATGATCATGGCCGTGCTTTTCCTGGGCGAGAAACTTACGCTCCTGCGCGTCGCCGCGATCCTCCTGGTCATGGCCGGAGCGATGATCGTCCGCCTCGGCTAACGCTCGCGCGGCGGTCGCAACTCTTTGTAGGAATTGGAAATTCCGGGCCATCCTCTGGACAAGGCCGCGAGTTTATGCCATTATTTAAGCATCGATCCATAATGCCTTTCCTTCTCGCGTACGCCTTTCGGGCGATCGCGTCTTTATCTCGCGCAGGGTGACGCCATGTTCATCGAAGACAGTCTCGTTGTTTATCCAACGCAGGGAGTGGGGAAAATAGAACGCGTAGATCGCAAGGATATCGGCGGCGTCTCTTGCGATTTCTATGTTGTCCGGATTCGGGCGAACAACATCACGCTAATGGTGCCCGTTCAGAACGCGGCCAGCGTAGGCTTGCGCTCCCTTGTCGATAGCTCGGAGGCCAGCCGCATCCTCGAGGACTTGCGGGCGGACGTCGAAAAGCCAGTCTTTGTAGGGCAGAACTGGAACCGGCGTTTCCGCGAGTATTCGGAGCGCCTGAAAAGTCCGGATCTGGGCACTGTCGCCCAGGTTCTGCGCGAATTGCTCCTTATCGGTCGCGCGAAGGAACTTTCCTTCGGCGAGCGCCGCCTCCTCGAGCAGGCCATGAATCTGGTCTGCGGCGAGATCGCCGAGGCCCTTTCCCTATCCCTGGACGACTTAAAGGACGAGCTTCTCGGGCTTTATTCCTTCGCGCCGCTCGAGGATGAGCCGGCGTAAAAGAATTTTGGGAATTTCGNAATTTTTCGCTTGCCTTAAATTTCTATTTTCTCTAATTTATGCGCGTCGCGACTATCGCGTTTTAGCGTCATTCCGGGTTATTTCCCGNCGCGCCCGAACTTAAATTCTTTTATCGCCAAAATCCTCCTTAGCCCCGCGAGTTTGCCAGTCTGTCCGACCGCCGATAAACGCTCCGATCGCCATGCTTTTTATGTTTTTTCGAGAAATTTCCGATCTTTTAAAAAAACCGCTTATGAAACGGCCAGAATGGCCGATAATTTCCGATACGCGGTTTATTTTATCCAATCCGGCTTTTTTCGCTCTCCGTCCTCTTTTCAACCTGTCACTATGGTAGCCCATGCGCAAGAAAAAAACCTCCGCTCCTCTTCTGAATGAAAGCAATTTAAGCCTTACCGATTTAAAAACCCGCAGTATGCAGGATCTGATGGATCTGGCAGAGCAGTACGAGATCGAGAACGCCAGCTCCATGCGCAAGCAGGAATTGATCTTCGCCCTTTTGTCCGCCTGTTCCATCCAGAACGGCGCCATTTACGGCGACGGCGTGCTCGAGATTCTGCCCGACGGCTTTGGCTTCCTTCGCTCCCCCTTGAGCAACTATATGCCCGGCCCCGACGACATTTACGTGTCCCCCTCGCAGATCAGGCGCTTTTCCCTGCGCAAGGGCGACATAGTGTCCGGACAGATTCGACCGCCAAAGGAGGGGGAGCGCTATTTCGCGCTTCTGAAGGTTACCGAAATCGGCTACGAGGCTCCGGAAAACGCCAAAAATCTCGTCCTTTTCGATAATCTGACGCCCATTTATCCCGATCAGCAACTTATCATGGAGAACGGGGACAAAAATCTGTCCAACCGCGTAATCGACCTCATGGCTCCAGTAGGTTGCGGTCAGCGCGGTCTGATCGTCGCTCCGCCGCGCACCGGCAAGACTATTCTCCTCCAGTCTCTCGCCAACGCCATCACGGCGAACAATCCCAATGTCTATCTTATAATATTGCTTATCGACGAGCGTCCGGAGGAAGTAACCGACATGGAGCGCACAGTGCGCGGGGCGGAGGTCATCAGCTCGACCTTTGACGAGCCGCCGCAGAGGCATGTCCAGGTCTGCGAGATGGTGCTCGAGAAAGCGAAGCGTCTCGTTGAGCGCAAGCGGGACGTGGTGATCCTGCTGGATTCCATCACGCGCCTGGGAAGAGCTTACAACGCCGTGACGCCTTCCTCGGGACGCGTGCTTTCAGGCGGTCTCGACGCCAACGCCCTGCAGAGGCCGAAGCGCTTTTTTGGCGCCGCCCGCAACGTGGAAGAGGGCGGGAGCCTGACCATTATCGCCACGGCCCTGATCGATACCGGCTCGCGCATGGACGAAGTTATTTTTGAGGAATTTAAGGGCACGGGCAATATGGAGATCTATCTGGATCGCCATCTCTCGGAAAAGCGCGTCTTCCCGGCCATCGACATAAATCGCACGGGCACGCGCAAGGAAGATCTGCTCCTCTCCGAAGACGTGCTAAACCGCGTCTGGATCTTGCGGAAGATTCTCGCGCCCATGGCGCCTATCGATAGCATGGAGTTTTTGCTGGACAAGATGCGCCCGACAAAATCCAACGACGAATTTATGAAGGCCATGGGGAAATAAGGGCGAGGAGCTTCCCGACCTGTCGCGTTGAAATTTTCAGCGTATTTCCGTATCTTTAAATAAATAAAAAGTCCGCGTCTTCCGTTTCGTCGTCGCAAAAGGAGTCGGGAATGAAATATGGTCGTCTGGCTTTAGCTGTATGTCTTCTGGCTTTCGCGTTTGGATGCTCGTCAAACGACGAGCCGCGCGTTCCTTCCTGCGACGATCAGAGAGTCAAGGATCTCCTTCAAAAGATCGTCGCGAGCAACGGCATAGAGCTGGCAAGCCTGAGCGATATAGCGACCGAAAGCTCCTCCCCCGAGGAATGCCTTTGCGAGGCCAAGGCTAAAATCAAATACGACGGCATGGAGCGCGAAGGGCCTTTCCAATACTCCATAAAACTCGATGCCAGCAAGGAAGATTTTACCGTCAGGATCATCATGGACGAAAAGGGCGACGACGCCCGCTAAAAAGGACGGATGACAAGAACTTCGGCGAAACGGCGATTCAGTCGGCTGGCGAATCGCCGATATTTCGCAAAAATTTGTTCGCCTTTTGAAATTCGGGATCAAGACGGGTATTCGCGGCGTTAATTATATAGCAATAATCGACCTTGTCCTTGAGCGCTTCCAGATTCGCGCGGCTTTTATAAAATCTTCTCCGGATCGCCTCTTCGGGTATGGAATGACCTCCGGCCAGGACGCGGCGCTCGACCCTATGCAAGGACGCCTCGACTGACGGTAGAGTCAGATAAATCAGGACGTTCGCGTAGCCGAGGTTTTTGGCTCGCGCCATTATCCGCGCGTCAAAATTTGAGGTCAGCGTCGATTCCTTGATGAACGATATTCCCCGGTCGAGATAGTCGTTAATCAGGCGGATTGCGATTTTTCCGGCCGCTATTTCGGAAACGCCTTGCGAGCTGTACAGATCGGGATCGACAATGGGCAAGCCCAGAGTCGAGAGAACCGAGCGGGTAAAGGTTGATTTTCCGGCGCCGTTCGGCCCGCAGACGGAGATTAGATACCTGTCCACCCAGGCCCCATAAGCCGCTTGTGATTTTCCCAATTCTCCGCGAAAGAAATGTTCGTCTCGGCCGGCAGAATAGTCCCGTCCCTGTATCTGAACACGTATTGCCCGGCTTCATCGACATAATTTAGGGGAACGCCGCATTCGAGCTCGCGCTCGAGAACCGAGGGCATATTCTTTCTCGCGATCTCCAGCAGGCAGTCGGGATTAAAATCTTTCATTTTCATCCTGCTTTCTCCTGTCGCTATTAACCCGATCTTGACTGGCTTTGTTAAACTAAATGGCAATCGGCGAAAAATTCTCGCGCGCTCGGTCGAAACGCGAGGCGCCGTTTTTGACTCGTAATTTTAGCGTAAATTCAATCGCTGACAACAAAATTAAACAGATCCAATAAATTTCGCTCTCGCCTAAAACTTCGAGCTCTCCTCGCGAACTTTAACCTCCCGCTCCTCCGCTCGCTCCCGGGCCGCTTCGTCCGCCGCCGCCTGAACCTTCGCGTATTTGGCGGCTTCTTTTTTGTCGATGATGGTCAATTCGTGTTGGGTTGCGAAATGGGGCGTCGTTCCGATATGGATGTAATTGTCCTCTGTCTGGAAATCTTCGTCGAAGTTGGTTGTGTGTCCCAGAAACTCGATTACTTCCTGGGGCGTGTCCTGAAGTTTGTCGTATTTTTTGGTCAGGCTCTTGATAAGTCCTTCCTCGAAAGTATTGACGCCCTCTCCGTCGACATAGCTGACAGTAACCGCGAAGGCCTTGTTCTCCGGCGTCATGGCGACGCTCGCCATGTCGCCGCCCGGGTATTGCCTTAAAAGCGTATAGTATTTCCCCGCGATCGGCTCCCAGGCCAGTTCGCCGTCGCCTATGGCGTAAATGACTCGGGGCAGG